>JACPIG010000044.1 GCA_016188205.1 Candidatus Woesearchaeota archaeon | reverse complement strand
TTGAAGGGGTTGCAGAAGAACCCTGAATTTGTGCAGGCTGTGAAGGAGTTCATCAAACGAACCACCTCCACACACGGCTAAAGATAGCAGGTGATTTTATGCTTAAGCATGCAAAGCAAGTGTCTGTAAGTGCGCGTTTGGATGATGTGAAGGCGCTTTTCAGGGAGCTTGATTCGCACATGACGCCGGAATATGTGAAGGCGCTAAAAGAGCTTAACACTCTGCTGAACGGCGAATAGAGATGAGTTTCTGTCATCAGTTCCTTCTTTATTATTTCAAACCCGTAAACCCTTGCTTCGCCGCGTTCTTCCATGTTCATCAGCTTTTCAACCAGTTCTTTTTCTCTTGTGTTTCACTCCCTCAGTCATATCTCTACTCCTTCTTCCAATGCCTGTTTGACTATTGTGACTTGTTTGGACATCCTGTTGAATTCCCTTGGAGTGTAGCAGAGGAAGTCAACGGGGTGCTTCTTTTTCTGGACAACATGCCATTCTGCATAAAGCTTAGACATCATCTTCGCCCTGCTTCGGAAGTTGTTTGAAACTACGAGCAGGTCTATGTCGCTTCCTGGCCTGGTTTTGCCTGTAACTTGCGAGCCGAAAATTATGATTCGCTTTATGCCGTACTTTTTCTTGGCTCTTTCTTTGAAGTCTTTAGCCATGCTTATTGCATCAGGATTTTTTTTGCCCATTCCACCACCTTTTTGCTTGCGCGAATCAGACCTTCGGAAGTTTTCTTGGTTACGACTTCTTCAACATCAGGATACCTGGCAATTGTGTAATATGGGTTCAACTCAACACAGCAGGCTACAACTTCATCAGGGGCGCCAACTGTGCCGGCCAAGGCTGCAAGGTCGTGAATCTTGTCAAATCTGCTGAGCTTGTAAATCTGCACAGCCTTCAGTGCTTTCTCTGCAGATTGCTGCGAATAAAACGCGGCAGCTTCATACTGCTTGTTTTGGAGGTTTATCTCTGCTGTGATTGCTTCTTTCTCTGCTTTCTCCATCCATTTCTGCACTTTTTCTTTCATGCTACACCTCATGCGCTGCACCTGAATACTGCATTATTGTCAACGCCGCAGGTGTACACTGCTCCGTTTGGCGCGCGCAGAGAGATGTTTCCTGTCATGTTCACGCTTCCTGCAACGTGCAGCGCCTGGTTTGGCGTTGTGGTGTTTATTCCGACGTTGCCTGTTGTTGCGTTTACGTAGAGCGTGTTGCTTATGTTTGCGGTCAGTCCGTTTGCCGCTGTGTCCTTTAGTTCAAGAGTGTATGACGGCGTCATTGTTGCTATTCCAATCCTTCCGTTTGTGTGGTTTACATAAAGCACTCCGCTGACGTTTAATGCAAGCCCTGTGCTTGCTGCCCCGCTTATGTGGAGCTTTGCGCTTGGAGCCTGTGTTCCAATCCCGATATCGCCGTAGGGCGTTATTGTCATTCTTTCCACGCCGTTGACGAGGAATGACAGGTTTGTGAAAGTTGTGGGGTTTGAAACAGCCAGAGTGCTTACCGCCCTGTATGGGACGCCGTAAGAGCGCTCATTGGGCTTCCAGCTTCCGAGCATTGAGCCGCCTGAAAAGGAAGTTCCGGATAATGCTGAGCATGCCGTGTTTGCGCACTTCAGGACTTTCATTTTTCCCCGGGTAACATCAGAATAAGCTATAATAGGCAGCCCGTCAGCATCCACGACAATTGACGTGAACCTGCCTGTATTATTTTCTGCGTCAACAGTGGTTATGGTGTTTCCTGCTGAGCAGTTCAGGTTTCCGCACTTTACAACTTTCAGAGTGCCGTTTGATTGGTTATAATAGCTGATTATTGGCAGCCCGTCCATGCCTATGGCTATTGAGTTGTGCCTGCCTATGTTCCCGCCTATGTTCCCAATCCCGTCAACAGTAAAGTTTGTGTTGCCTGTGGAGCATGCGGCGTTGCCGCACTTTATCAGTATCAGGCTGTTGGTTGTGTCGTTCGCGTATGCTATTATCGGCAAGCCGTCAGAGCCAATGGCTATGGAGTTGAAGGCTGCTACGTCTGTGTCTGTTCCGCTTGCCGCAAGCGTAGTCAGTGTATTGCTTGCCGAGCAGTTGATGTTGCCGCATTTCGCAACCCTTAGCCCGCGGTTTGCTCCATCAGCATAGCTTATTATGGGCATGCCGTCAGGCGCTATTGCCATGTGAATGAACTGCCCGATGTTGCCTGTGCTGTCAACATTAGCTTCAGTATTGCCTACTGAGCACGCGGCGTTGCCGCACTTCAAAACGTGGATGTCGCCGTCTGAGCTGTTCAGGTAAGCTATTACCGGCAGCCCGTCAGAGCCAATTGCTATATCCCTGTTGCCCGCAGACGGATTCCCTGATACGACTGTTGTGACGTTATTGCCTTCTGAGCACGCAACATTTCCGCACTTCACAACCTTGAAGTTGTATCCCGGGGCGTCTTCAAGATACACTATTATTGGCAAGCCATCAGTGCCAATTGCCATGACAGGGTTTGCCTGTATGTTCCCTATTGCATCAACAGTGGTGATGTTGTTGCCTGTTGAGTTGCAGTTGGACGAGCCGCAGTGCAGCACTTGCAGATTATTGTTGTTTCCATTGAAAGCTATCACCGGCAGCCCGTCAGAGCCAATCGCTAAGGAGAACGGGTGCCCGATGCCTCCGCCAATGCCTGGAGGGAACGTAGTGTTGACTTGTGTGACCGTCCCGAACGCAGGCGACTCATTCGCCCCCATGTTGCCTGCAACCGTAAGCCTGAAAGGAGTGCTGTTCGTTCCTATCCCGACGCTGCCTTTTATCGCGAACAGGGTGCCGTTTAGTGCCGCGCTCTTTGGCGCTTCAAGGATGTAGTTGCCTGCTGGCAGGGGCGCTTCTATGCCGACGCTTCTGCTGCTTGAGTTTACGTATAGTACGTCGCTTATGTTTGCTGCGAGGCCGTTTGCAGCCGTATTCCTCACTTCAAGCTGGTATGCCGGGCTTCTCGTGCCTATGCCCACGTATCCTGTGGTGTCATTCACAACAAGCGCGTTGGCGTTGTTCGGAACGTAAACGTGCAGCGTGCCGTTGGGGATTGCTGTTCCTACTCCTACAAAGCTGTCTGAGTCTGTTTCAATGAAGAAGTCTCCTGTGCCCGTGGCAGGTTCGCTGTATTGTCCTGTTCCGGAAGCAGATGCAAACCTGAGGGGGTTGTCTGTGAGTGTGGAAATCGTTACTATTGCTGCTCCGCTGCCGTTCAGGTAAAGCGCAGAGTCGCTTCCTGTCATGCTGAATCTTACGTTGCTTGCCTGAGTATCAATCCATCCTCCTCCGTCAGGGCCGATGCCGTTTAGGTAAAGACGGTTTCTGAAGTCAACAAAGCTTGTGCCGGGAGCAACAATTCTGAGTATCTGGCTTCCGAGTCTTGATATGCTGTAGTCCTGTGTCGCTGTCCTGTAAATCCCTGTGCCGTTCTCATTCCCGAAGCTGAGCCCGGGGGAATTCACGCTGCCGTCTGCTATTGAAAGGTTGCCTGTGACGTTCATGGCGCCTGCCACATAAAGCAGGCTGGTGGGCGAATAAGTTCCTATCCCAACCCTTCCTGAGCTGTTGTCCACGAAGAGCCGCGCTGCGCTCGGGCTCCCAACGCTCAGGTTTCCTGAGAAGCTGAAGTGCCCTGTCTGAGGCTGCGGATGCAAAGAGTGGAAGGAACAGGGTGATAGCTACAGCTGCGAACAGCAAGTATGCCTTTGCAATTCCTGATGCTGCTTTTGTGGCTGTGCTCATTTTAGTTATCTACCCCGCGCATATGAACTCTGTGTTGTTGCCAAGCCTATGCTCAGCGATAAGTTTAAGTATGCAGCCTTCGTTATCGTGGTTATGAAATCCAAAAAGATGAGTTTTGATGAGTTGATTGAAAAGCTGAGGGAGTGGAGGAAAGACCCCGGGTTCAGGAAAGCCATAAGGGATTTTGTCAAGGCAACCACCTCCTGAGTTCCTTAATGAATTCTGAGTAGCTCTCAAACTTGGGCGTGCGGATCATATCGTAATTCCCTCCTTCAGCGCTTCTGACACTATGGACGCTGTCTTCTTTAGTTTCCCAAACTCCCTGGTGTTGTAGAGCAAAAAATCCACAGGATAGCCTCCTTTATAGCCCAAGTGCCATTCGTTATAGAGCTTAGGCGTAATTTCCAGAAAATGCTTTGCCCCGTATTTCTTGCTCACCACCAGTATATCTACATCGCTATGCTTACCAGCCGTTCCTTTTGGAACAGAGCCAAACAGTATCATGGAAGTTACATAAAATCTGCCCTTGATTCTTTGTTTGAAGCCCTTGACCTTCCTGATTATCTCAGCCCTATCTGGCTTGTTGCCCATTTTATCACCTTTTTTCTCAATCCATTTCAGTATTTTTTCTTTCATGTTAACCATCAGCTCCTGCACCTGAACGTGCCGTCAGTGTCAACGCCGCACGTGAACACTGCTCCATTTGAAGCGGTCATGCTGAGGTTGCTTGTGACATTAAGGTTGCCTCTTATGTTGAGCGCCTGAGCAGGGCTGCTTATGTTCACGCCCACGTTTCTTGTTGACGAATTGACGTATAGCGTGTTGCTGATGTTTGCTGCTGCGCCTGAAGCGGATATGTCCTTTAATTCCAAGGCGTACTTGATGCCTATTACACCTATCCCTACCCTTCCTGTGGGCGAGTCCAGTGTCCTGTTTACGTAAAGCACTCCGCTGGCGTTGAGTGCAAGCCCTGTCAGCGATGCCCCGCTTATCTCCAGCTTCGCCTTCGGCGCCTGCGTTGATATGCCAACATCCCCTGAAGCTGTTATTGTCATCTTCTCAGAGCCCGCTGTGAGGAATGAGAGGTTTGTGAAAGATGTAGGATTGGAAACCATAATCGTATTAACCGCCCTGTAAAAGGCTCCGTAAGAACGCGAATTAGGCATCCAGCCTCCAAGCGTCTGCCCGCCGCCAAGCGAAGAGCCGGTTGTTGCTGAGCACGCCTGGTTTGCGCAGTGCACAACTTTGAGGTCGCTGCCCGTGCTGTTAATGTATGATATTATTGGAAGCCCGTCTGTGCCTATGGCGAGTGATGTGTATACCCCCGTATTGTTTGTGCTCTCAACAGTTGTTATTGTGGCTGATGTACAGTTCGCGTTGCCACACTTCGCAACCTTGAGGTCGCCGTTTGTGTTGTCATAATAGCTTATCACAGGCAGCCCGTCCAGCCCCATAGTAATTGATGTGTACTGCCCCACGTCACCTGTGGTATCAACTGTGGTGTTCATGTATTGTGTACAGTTGGCATCTGTGCACTTCGTAAATATCAAATCCAAATCTCTGGCATAATCATAGTGGCTGATTACAGGCAAGCCGTCAGAGCCAATGGCAATTGAAGGATACTGCCCATAAACGCTTGAGCGGGTAAAGTTATTGTTGTTTGATACGCAGCTCACATTGGCGCATTTTACAAACTCAACAAAGCCCGTATCATCAGTAAAGGCTATGAAAGGCAAGCCATCAGGGGCGATGGTGATTGATGTATAGCTCCCAGAAGTTTCAAGAGTGGTGAAGTTATTCCCTGATGAACAATATGCGTTGCCGCAATGAAGAACCTTAACAGCACCATTTCCATTTATTGCGTAACTTATTATTGGAAACCCGTCTGAGCCAATAGCAATAGATGTATAATATGCTGTATTAGTAAGGCTCTCAACCACAGTCACGTTGGCTGTTGTGTTGCAGGCAATGTCGTTACAGTGAGCTACTTTCAGGTAATCAGCGCCATTATCCCTGTAGGCGATTATCGGCAAGCCGTCAATGCCTATGGCGAGAGCAGAAAAAAGCGGTGTAGAGCCAGACGAAAGGTCAATAGCGGAATAAGTGTTCCCTGAAGTGCAATCAATGTTGCCGCAGTGAATAACCCCAAGACCATTATTCTGCGGCGAATAAGATATGACTGGCAGCCCATCAGAGCCGATTGCAACAGAGGTCTGATAGCCAACACTGCCTGCGCTGTCAAGCATCGTTATGGCTTGTGTTGTTGAGGAAATCGCAGGAGAAGCATTCGCTCCTATGTTTCCGGAAACCGTGAGCTTGAATGCCGTGCTGTTGCCTATTCCTGTCCTTCCGCCTTCTGCAAAGAGCGTGTTGTTTATGTTTGCTGTTCCTCTTGACTCAAGCGAGTATATTGGCTGAGTAACTCCTATGCCTGTTGTTCTGGAGCTGGAATTGACGTAAAGCACATTGCTTATGTTTGCTGCAAGCCCCCCAGTAGTCGTATTTGCGACTTCCAGCGCGTACGAGGGGCTTCTCGTTCCTATCCCCACGTAGCCGGTTGTGTCATTTACAACAAGGGCGTTGCGGTTGCCTGAGTTGAAGACGTGCAGCGTGCCATTGGGGATTGCTGTTCCTACGCCCAGAAAGCTGTCTGAGTCTGTTTCAAAGATGAAGTCGCCTGTGCCGTAGCCAGGGTAGCTGTAGGCATCTTCTCCTGCTATGGACGCAAACCGGAGGTTCTGGTTGTTGCCCATGACTATGGTGTTTATTGTGCCTGTGGCGCCGCCGGTGATGTACATTGCTGGCGCGCTGCCGGTCATATCTACTCTGGTGTTGTTTGCCTGCGAATCAAGCCAGCCGCCTGAGCCAGGATTACTGTTTGGATCAAACCTCCCAAATATGTGTACAGAGTTTACTCCGCTTGAATTTGTGAACCTCATTATTTCTCTTCCAAGTATTGCTATGCTGAAGTTGCCTGAATTTGTCCTGTATAGCCCTGAGCTGTTCTCGTTGCTGAAGCTCAGCCCTGGCGAGGTTACGCTGCCGTCTGCTATTGAGAGGTTGCCTGTGACGTTGACATCACCTACAATGTTCAGCGTGGTTGCAGGGCTGCTTGTCCCTATCCCAACTCTGCCTGAGCTGTTGTCCACGAAGAGCCGCGCAGCAGCAGGGCTTCCGACAGTAAGGTTGCCGGTGAACGAGTAGTTTCCGGGTTCAAACTCGCCTGCGCCTATTTCTGATGCGGGCTGGCCTGACTCCAGCGCAGATGCTATGGCGGCAAGGAAGAGGAGCGCTAGTACTGCTGCCAGTGCGTGCAGGCTCGTCATGTCCTTCCCTGTCCGCTGTTTTATGCTGCGGCTAATCATTCTCATTTGACAAAATCCTTTGTATCTTGTTTTTAATTTCTGGCAAATCTTTTTTAACAACATCAAAAGTAAGGCTCAAATCAACACCGAAATACCGGTGAATAAGTTTGTCTCTCATCCCAGTCATTTCTCTCCAAGGCACATTCCCGTGCCTCTTTTTGAATTCGGCAGGAATGTTCTTTGCAGCTTCGCCGATTATCTCCAGCCTTCTTATTACCGCATCCTGGGTTTTTATTGAAGATGGAGAAATGAAGTCCTTTTCAGAAATGCCTTTTGTATGGTCTTCTATTGCGTCTATGCTCTCAAGGATGTGCCTGACATAAATTACGGGGTCTTTTTTCATAAAATCCTCACTTCCTCATTCAGTATCCTCTCTTTCAGCAAGGGGTGGATTGAGTCATAAGTCAGGACATCCACTCTTCTTTTCAATCTCTCTTTTAGCTCTATCTCTACACCGACCAGGTCCAACAGGCTTTTTTTCCCTATGAATTTTATTAGTATGTCAACATCGCTTCTTTTCTTCGCTTCGCCTCTGGCTACGGAGCCGAATATGCCTGCCTTCACTACCCCGTGTTTCTTAAGTATCGGCATTATCTTCTTTGCAAGGCTTGTTATTTCTATGCTTTTTGTTGCCATTTTAGCTCCTCCAACTGGTTCTCGTTAATGCACCCCAACCTGCCTCGTGAGAGGCAGGCAGGAGCGTGTCGCAGTTTTTAATGAAGCGTGAAGAATTGTATGAAGAAGCTGCTGCGGCTATGGGGCTGCAGGAACAGCTGTGAGCATTATAACTTCCAGTATCAAGACCGCTTTTCTCTCCCATTATTGCGACACGCTCCTCTTTTTGGTGAGCTATTGCCTTATGTATTTGTGAAGTGTGATGTTTTTCGTTGAGTCCCGCATCAATTGCTCTACCTTTGTGCTTACCTTCATGCCGTTGTCTTTGCAGTAGTCTTTGAAGGCGGTGAATACGTGAGAATCTATGGTCATGGATACCTTTGCCTTTGCCATCTTGCCCAAAAAGTTCCAAACTCAAACCCTATATCAAGTATACTTATCCATACATATCCGCAGTATAAAAATTTTCAGGTTTACTTAGAAGTGGTTAATGCTCCGCTTGCCAACTCAGGAAAGCCCATCACAATATTTATATAACAACTTTCCGTTTTTCAGCGCATGGACGGCACAGCTTCAGGTGCAAGCTCTGAGCAGGCAGCTGCATTGCAGAAGGAGAACTGCCTTTTCTGCCATATTGTTGAGGGCAAAGTCCTGTCACGAAAGGTGTATGAGGACGAATCAGTTATTGCAATCCTTGACATTAACCCTGCAAACGCAGGGCACATTCTTCTTATGCCTAAGGAGCACTACCTTTTCATGCCGCAAGTGCCTGAAACAGTCATCGGAAGAGTCTTCATAATTGCAAAGCAGCTGTCCCATGCTGCGATTCGCGCATTAAGGACGGATGGCACCACGATTTTTGTTGCTAACGGCGGCATTGCAGGGCAGAGGGCGCCTCATTTCATGGTTCACATAATACCGCGGCTCACAGGCGACGGGCTTGCCTTGTCAGTTGCAGAGAACCCTGTTGCTGCTGAGGTTCAGGAGCAGGTTAAAAAGCAGCTTCAGGCTGTGCTTGGCGCAACCATTGGCGTGGCTGCTCCTGCTGCAACTGCTGCCGGAAGCGAACCCCCAATTGCGGAAGAAGAAGAAAATAAGCCAAAAAAGGCGAGGCGTGAAAGGAAGGAGCAAGCTGCTGAAACAGAGGAAGCCAAGGAAGCCGGTGAAGGAAAAGCAGGGGCTTCGGAAAGCGGCGCTGACCTTGACACAATCACGAATATGCTGCTGGGTGGGAAGGGAGGCAGGAATGGCTGACTGCGCATACTGCGGGTTCAAGGGAAGCGTTCTTTTTGAGGATGAAAAGGTAGTTGCCGCTCTGCCCTCAAGCCCTGTTGTGCCTGGGCACGCTGTTGTCTTCCCGAAGCAGCACTTCCAGATTGTTGAGCAGGCTCCTGATGAAACAGTGTCAAGGCTTTTTGAGGTGGCGAACAAGCTGTCAATAGCCATGTTTGAGGGGCTCAGGGCTCAGGGAACCAATCTTATAGTGATGGACGGGCTCGGGGCTGGGCAGAAAGCCCCCCATGTTGCTGTTGATGTTGTGCCGAGGACAAACGGGGATGGTCTGGGCTTCACATGGCCTTCAAGGAAGCTGAGCGACGAGCAGATGGGCCTTGTGGAAACGCAGATAAAGGATGCTATGCTTGAGCTCAGCGTCAGCGCAGCTCCTGTTCCAGCAGCGGATGCAGAATGGAAGGGCAGGGAGGCAGGCAAGCATAAGGAAGCAGGCGAGCCTGAAATGGAAGGTGAAGGCGGGGAAGGCGAGCCAAAGAAGCCCAGAAGAAGGGTTGACCCGTTCATGAGGCAGCTGAGAAGGCTGCCGTAAAGCTTATTATGGAGGAGAAGCTGACTGCTAAATCAGCATCAGCAGCAGGCTGCCGAACTTCACGCTCAGAAGGAAAGCTATGAGGAATGAGGGCACAAACGGTATGCCTTCCTTTATGAGCACTTTTTTTATTTTCCCCAGATGCCTGTATTTCAGGAGCTGCCGTATCTGGCTTTTCTCTATGCCCAAATCCTTTGGTCCGCATACATACTTCCCGCCCACATAGATGTCCTTTGCTATCCAGTCGCCTTCTGTCAGCTTTTCCGGACCGACATATTTCAGCATGCAGCTCTTCTCAA
>JACPIG010000035.1 GCA_016188205.1 Candidatus Woesearchaeota archaeon | reverse complement strand
GGAAGAAGAGAAGGTAATTTTTCTTTTTCTTTTTTTTGTTTTTTATGTTTGTAAGGGATTGGACCCTGGAGTTCTGGCAGCAAACTCAGGGCAGTATGGATAAATCCATTCCCGCTTGTAATCTACCATCCGGCTGTTCAGTTCATCTATCAGGTGTTTGACAACCCCGCTCCTTGCCTGTTTCCATTCTGCGCGAGTTTCAGGCCGCTCTTTTCCAATTGTTTTGAGTATGTATTCATCTACTGCCTTTTCTGTCAGCCATCCGTACCCGAAGAGCAGGGGGCTTCCTTCTCTGCCCGCGCTCCATTGCATGCTTGCATAGTCAACGCTCTCCACAAGCTTGGATATGTTCGGATGTGCAGTTGCTACCAGCGCGTATTCGTCAATGCCAATCACGCATAAAGACTCATCAGCCCTTTGTGCATGCGTGGAAAATATCCTTGCCGCTTCATCCATCTTTGCGTCGCCAGCACTCCAGCTTTCTGCATTATTGGTATAATGCAGCCCTGCAATATCTCCGCCAAAGAGCGTGAAACTTATGCCGTGCCTAAGATAGCTCGTTACGCGCCTTTGCAATTCCTTTTCCAGAAAAGCCCTGTTGTATATGCTGACGCCCTCTGCCAGCCCTTCAACAGATGCGAACCGCGGGTGGAGCTGTTTTGCATCATCTACACGCTTGTATGCCTCTTCAAGCAGCCCCCATAAATATTCACGCCGCCCGCATAAATATAAAGCGATTGCCTGAAGCTGTTTAGGGCTGCGGCTGCCTGCTATCATTGCTTTGATTTCATCAGGGCTCATTGAGCTTAACATTGCTTCTAAGCTGTTTACTCCTTTATTTGGTTCGTCAACCTTCGTCATAAATTAACCACTTCAAAGTAGCATTATTTAAAGCTTTCTGTTTGTGTGGCGTATAAAGCTGTTTGCTGCCAGAACTCTTATGCGCCTTTAAGCGCTTTTATCGCAGCAACCGGGTCTGCGCTGTTAAATACGTAGTTGCCTGCCACGAGCATTGTTGCGCCTGATGCAACCGCCTTCTTCGCTGTTTCCGCGTTTATGCCGCCGTCCACTTCTATGTCTGTGGAAAGCCCTTTGCTGTCAAGCAGCTCCCTCAGCTTTCTTATTTTTGTCAGGCTCGTCTCAATGAACTTTTGCCCGCCGAAGCCGGGGTTCACAGTCATGACCAGAACCATGTCAACCTCTTCAATGACGTTTTCTATTGCCGAGACTGGTGTTGACGGGTTAAGGGATACAGCAGGCTTCCTGCCAAGCTCCCTTATCCTGTTTAGCGTGCGGTGTATGTGCTTGTCTGCCTCTATGTGCACTGTTATTATGTCTGCTCCTGCCTTTGCAAAGTCTTCAACATACCGGTCAGGGTTCTCTATCATGAGGTCTGCGTCTATTGGCAGCTTTGTTGCTCTTCTCACAGCCTGAAGGACAACGGGCCCGTAGGTTATGTTCGGCACAAAGTGCCCGTCCATGGCGTCAAAGTGTATTCCGTCAGCGTATTTCTCAACCTTCTTTATTTCTTCGCCGAGCTTTGAGAAGTCAGCCGACAGTATTGACGGAATGACTTTGACCATTTTGATCATGCCATGCTAAAACAGCAACGTATTTAAATAGGTTGTTGTTGCGCTTGCCCATGGTTCCGAAGCACGTCGCAATAATACTTGACGGCAACAGGCGCTTTGCGAAGAAGAAGGGCATTAACCCGCTTAAAGGGCATGAATACGGAGCAAAAAAGGTAGTTGAGGTTCTTGAGTGGCTCAAGGAGCTTGGCGTGAAGGAAGTAACTTTCTACGCTTTGTCAACTGAAAACCTGAAGCGCACAGGAGTTGAGGTTGCTGCGCTTATGGTTCTGTTCAGGAAAGGGCTTGAGGCGTGGAAGAAGGATAAAAGAATAGCGCAGAATGGCGTAAGGGTGCGCTTCATAGGCAGGCTTGGGATGCTGCCCAATGACATACAGAAGTCCATGAATGAAATTATGGATGGGACAAGGAACCACTCTAATTACACTGTGAACTTCGCAATCGCATATGGCGGAAAAGCGGAAATAGTTGATGCTGTGAGGAAAATCGTTGCTGCTGCAAAGAGGGGCGAACTTGACGAGAAAAGCATAGACGAGAGCACGTTTCCAAGCTACCTTTACATGGCTGACGAGCCGGATCTCCTGATTAGGCCTGGCGGCGAGAAGCGGATAAGCAATTTCCTTTTGTGGCAGCTGGCATATGCGGAATTCATATTTCTTGACAAGCTGTGGCCCGAAATCACCAGGCAGGATCTTGTTGACTGCATTGCAGAGTATGAGAAAAGAGATAAGAGAATGGGAAGATGAATGCAGGTGCCCGAATGGGCGAGAAGATAGTCAAAGCCCCTAAAGCCCTTTCTTCATGTTCCTGATGATGCTTTTTGCCTCGTCCCTTATTGCGAACCCGAACCCGAGCCCAAGGGCTATTGCCAGGCCGACTGCAAACCCTGCGACAAGAATTAGTGTTGTGTCTGAAGCGAGGGAAACATCTATTCCTATCTGGTTAAGCGCTATTATGCCTACGAACAGTATTATGAACCATCTTGCTGCGCTGCTGAGAAGCTTTGTGCCTTTTCTCTTTGAGTGCAGCATCCTGTCTGCTATGTAGTCAGCTATTATGAGTCCTGTCAGCAGGACTATTATTCCCAGAAGAAGGTTCGGAAGCCAGAGAGCAAAGTCTCTCAGGAGGTCTTCAAGCACTCCGAGCTTCATAAAACCCGCGGCAGGCATGAG
>JACPIG010000036.1 GCA_016188205.1 Candidatus Woesearchaeota archaeon | reverse complement strand
CCTGTTCAACAAAACAAGATAGCCAGCCCTGAAGAACTCCTTAGGGTCCAGACCTGTTTTTTTGCATATGCTGTAGAACTCCTCAAAAAGCTCCTTCTGCTGCCACTCTTTTTCCTTCAAAGCAGCCACCACGAGCCTTATTGCCTCCTTCTGATTGCCGGCCAGCTTTGACTTTATTTCCTCTGAAACACTTTCCTGAAGCACAAACCGTTCCGATTCAGGAGCATACTTGCCCATCCATGTCCCTGCCTTTTTTATCCTCGCAATTATTTCCTTTTCCAAGCCCTCCTGGTACTGACCTGTCTTTTTCAGGCTGCTGAAAATGTCTGCCTCGCTGCTGAAAATCTGGCTGAGCATAGCAGCGTGGCTAAAACCCATTGAGAGCGGCTTTTCCAATCTGCCTTTGGCGCTTGAAACCCCGTACAGACGCTTTATGTGACTATCCTCCTTCCCGTTGCCAGTGCTTTTCAGGCCGAAATAAACCTTTGCAGCATCATCATACTCATCATAAAGCTGCGGCAGGTCGCGCCAGGAAAAGCTGCGAGTCATCATTAAACGCTTGTTGTAGAAAAACGCAAGAAGCTGGGAACTGGCAACCTGAAGCCAGTCATGCGGATAAACAACATTTCCCAAAGACGCAGACATCTTTGCCCCGTCAATCATCAAATGCTCGTAGAACAGCGGCTCAGGAGCAGGAAAGCCAAGAACAGTCTCAACGATTTCCGCATTAACCCAGAAAGCGCTGTTAGGAACAATGTATTCCTTCCCGGCGCCCTCGCAGCAAACCTTCCAGAAAGCCCACTCAGCAGCCCACTCGCTCTTCCAAAGAAGCTTGCCATTGCCCTTCATAGGGTCGTCAACGCCCTTATAGTTGCAGCCCTTCGCCACAGTTGACTCAAAAACATAATCCTTACACGTGTAATGAACCTGTCCATCCTCCACCTTAGTGACCCTCGCAGTGACTATTTTCCCGCACTTCTCACATATCGGCGTCCATGGGCTCCAGTTCCGCTTCAAAGGATTAGTCCTGTACTTGTTTTGAATCTTCTTAACTGCCCCAACACTCCCAAGCATCTTCCTTATGTAAGGGCTGAAGCTGCCCTTCCTGTACTCAGCCCGTGTGGAGTATTTTTCCATGCCAACGAAAACAAACTCATCCAGAACCTCAAAATACTTCTCCTTGTGGTGCTCAGCATAGCTTTCATGGCAGCCGTCAGGGTCAGGGATGTCTGTAACAGGCACGCCGATGTATTTCTCATAGCTTGCAGGAACGCCTTCAGGGATTTTTCTCAAAGGATCCATGTCCTCAGCAACCCATATGAGCCTTGCCTTTCTGCCAGCATCCTCCAAAGCCCTGAAGACAGACGCGCCCCGAATCGTATCGCTAAGCCTGCCTATATGGAGAACGCCTGAAATAGAAGCAGAGGTCTTGACAACAAACTCCTTAAACTCCGGGATTTCCTTATCAGAATACCTGAACTTGAGGGATTTGAACCCTCGACCTGAAGGTTAAGAGCCTTCCGCTCTGCCAGGCTAAGCTATGAGCCCGCAAACAAGGCAAAAGTTGGGGATTGCTTTAAATAATTTATTGTAGCCGGGTTTGCAAAAAGCTTTTAAACCTGCAGCTCCAATCTGCCAATATACGGGGTTAATATGGGGCTAAAGGAGTTCTTGAGCATAGACAGCATTCTGTCCTGGCTGGCATATCAGGCCAAGAGCCTGACCAGATACGTCCTCACAGGAAAGGCAGCCCTCATAGTTACGGCAATCATAGTCCTGATGTTCTTCCTCAAGGCAAGCCTCAAGATGCTCATAGTTGTTGCTGTGCTTGGAACAGCAGCTTCATTCTCAACCATATACAAGAGGTATGTAAGGATGCCCTCGGCAATAGAGCTCGTGACTTTTGGAACTGTGATGACGAGCATCGCATACGGCCCGTTCATCGGCGCAGTGTTCGGGGCGGTGACAACCCTTATCTCGGAGATAGTGAGCGCGGCAGTTGACATGAACACATTCATGTACATACTCTCAAGAGCCGTGACAGGCACCCTCGCGTTTTACCTCCAGAGCATAAACATAGTCATGCTGGGCATAATAGGCGTCATAATCTTCGGGCTCATATCCACGCCACTATACCTCCTTGCAGGCGACTTTGAGGCAAAATGGAAAACCGTATATTTCCTCACAATAAACTTCCTCTTCAACCTGCTCGTGTTCTCGCTGCTTGGAAAAGCCGTGCTGGGAATAATAATGTAGCTGTTAACAGCACAGTTATAATGCAGGACGTAATTAATTAATATATTTGTTACGTCCCGCAAATATAATAGCGGAAGAAAACACATTAATTATTTAGTTCCGCTATTATATTTCCTGGCAATTGCCCACAGCCTTTCAAAATGCCTCTTATAGGCATTGATTGTTTCCATGTTCCTGTTCACAACAACCCTGAAGCTGCCCTCTGTGTAGATGAACGTGGCTATAAGGCTGTTTGAAACTGTAACGCACGCAGGGCCGCATACGTCTTTGTTAAGGAACCTTACGTGGAACTTTTTCCATCGCCCCATCCTTTCCCGGAAATAACCCAGGGACTTATCGTCATCATAAGCTATAAGCCGCGCATCCACGTTGTTTTTTATCCTAACTTCATGCCACTTGTCGCTTATCCTTGTCCCATAAACCCGCGCCAGCGCCCAAGAATACCCGACACCAAGATAATAGCCGTTTTTTTCTGCAATCAGCTCGTAAAACGCCTTTACTATGCCATCAACACCGGAATAAATCCTCACATCCCTGTCCCACAAGGAATTGAAAAAAGCAATGTTATCCCTTGCAATTTCCCGGCTCTCAATAAGAATCGCGACAGGGACTTCTGACCAGAAAGCTATAACTGCCCTGCTGCCGAATGTAAAAGTGGCTGTAGCAGCCTTTTCCTCCTCTGCAAGCTCCTGAACCTCAGCGTTGGCAAGCTCCAGCCTTGTGACGTCTTCGGGAGTAAGAACCTTCATCATTATCTTCGCCCTTGCACGCCTCTGGTTCCAGATATCAAACCCCTGACCCATAACCCGGCGGAAACCCAGAAGCGAGCCATGGACAAAAACAGGCTTCCTTTCCTTTAGCACAAGGTTAAGCGCTGTCTGCACGCCTTTTCTTGAGGAGAAAACAGTGACTCCAGGAGACAAAGACGGCTTTGACTTTAATGCCTCAAGCTGGGGAAGAACCGCCTGAAGCTGAGCCTCCCTATCCCTCAGCAATGCAAGAAACTGGTTTGGATTTGCCGCGCTAAAATACCTCTTCCCGCCCTTGACAATGTGGCTTGCCAGCCCGAGATTTACGAGCCTGTTGAGGCGGTCATAAGTAAATGTGCGGTTCGTGGCTGTCTTTCTGGCAAGCGCGCTTGCAGTAGCCTCCCCTGAAGAAAGCAATGCCATGTAGAGCCCTGCCTCCGCCTCTGTCAGGCCGAGCTGCTGCAGGACCTGTACTGCAGCCATCTATGAAAACCTCTGCTTCATAAATGCAAGGCAGCACTTTCCGTATAAAAACTTGTCGTTTTATTTTAAGACAACATAGATATTTATAGCAGCTTAACTTCCCATTTCACGGTGATAATGATGGTAACAACGATGCACGGGTATAGCACTCAGGAACCTGACCGTTACTGGCCTGGCCGTATTTCCCATGTTGCACAAATGATGGCGGCAGTTGCAGATTCTGACCGATTAAAGACACTTGATGCCCTAGTTGATGAAAGCCTAAGTTTTATAGATTTACGAAGAAGAGTCGGTGATGCAAGACCTAGCGGATTTATTCCAAGCAGCACCCTGTTTCATTACCTCACATACCTTGAACTGTCTGGTTTAGTTGAAAGGAAAGAGCCTGAGCAGCAACATAGTCCGCATAATGAATACCAAGAAAAATCTTATTATGAAATAACAGAATTGGGAAGAGTGGTGATTGACTATATGAGGCGGGTGGAGCGGGCTATGCGCGGACCGGAAACGAGAAGGCTCATTAAAGTACACATGGCCAGCAAGCCAAACGACGTTGATGAAGAAGGCATGGCAAAATGGAAACGCTCTCTGGATTTTATAACTGGCATCTTTGGCGAAGAAACAGCGTAACACAAAAGAGCCACCAAAAACTTTTTATACCAAACACAGAAGTAAAGAAAGACATGGATGTAGAAGATACAGTGACTCTCGGCGGAAACATAGAGCTTGCAGGCTTCAGGGAGCTTGATGGGGGCTCGGCAGTAATTCTCAAGAAGCTAATCGGCAATTACGCAAGAAGGTTCTCGGAGATATGCGAAAAGCTGGAGCTGCTCAAGCTGCAGATGAAAAGGATACATGAGCGCGAAAAGTCAGAGAAGTACGAGCTTCATGGCTTTGTCATTGACAACGGAAAGCACTACACCGCATCAGTAGCAGACGCAAACCTTTTTTTCGCACTTGACAGGGTGCTGAAGAAGCTTGAAAGCGAGATAGGCGAAAAATAAACTGCAAACATTTAAATACGTTTGGCACTGATTCTCGCACATGGGCATTCCAAAAAGCGACATTCTCAAATACGCCCTGCAGAACGCTGCAAGCTTTAATGGCAAGGCTGACAAAAACGCGGTTATGGGCAAGCTGCTCAGAGAGAATCCTGAACTGAAAGAAAAGATAAAGGAGCTTGCGGCAGAAATCGCGAAGACAGTTGCAGAAGTCAACAAGCTTGGCATTGAAGAGCAGAAAAGCAAACTGGAAGAGATTGCGCCTGAGCTGCTGGAAAAAAAGAAAGGCGCGAAAAAGGAGCTTCCGGAACTGAAGAATGCGGAGCATGGAAAGGTTGTAACGAGGATCCCCCCTGAGCCGTCAAAGCACCTGCACATAGGGCATGCGTTCAGCTTCATCATAAACTACCTTTATGCAAAGAAGTATGAAGGCAAATGCATTCTGAGGTTTGAAGATACCAATCCTGCAACGGCAAAAAAGGAATACGCCGACTCAATGGAGAACGAAATAAGGGATTACCTTAAAATAAGCCCTGACAAGACAATAATAGTAAGCAATGACATGCCCAAGTTCTACGAATGCGCAGAGAAGCTGATAAGCATGGAGAAGGCGTACGTGTGCTTCTGCAGCAAGGAAAGGATAAGGGAGATGCGGCACAAAGGCGAGCTGTGCGGATGCAGGGCAAAGAGCAAAGAGCAGAACCTGAATGAATGGAAGAACATGCTGGCAGGGAAATACAAGGAAGGCGAATGCATACTACGCCTTTCAGGAGACATACAGAGCCCAAACCACGCGATGCGGGACCCTGCAATATTCAGGATAACATACGAGGAGCACTATCTGCAGAAGAAGAACTACTGTGCCTGGCCGCTATACGATTTTGAAAACGCAATAGAGGACGGAAGCTATGGAATAACGCATATACTCAGAAGCATAGAGTTCGGAAGCATGAGGGTTGAGCTTCAGGACTACATAAAAACCCTGCTTAAGCTTCCAAAGCAGACAGTTGTGCAATACGGCCGCTTCAACATAGCGGGCGCAATAACCCAGGGCAGGGAGATAAGGGAGATGATAAAAAGCAGGGCGTACATAGGCTGGGATGACCCCCGGCTTGTAACCCTTATAGCACTGAAAAAGAGATGCATACAGACAGAGACGCTGCATGAGCTCGCTGTGGAGGCAGGGCTTTCAACATCACAGACAAACACAGACTTCACAGTCATAGCTGCAATAAACAGAAAAGTCCTTGACCCCAAGACGGACAGGTACTTCTTTGTAAAAGAACCGCAGGAGATAACCGTGGAAGGCGCTCCGGAGCAGACAGCAGAGATAAAGATGCACCCCACAGACACCAAAAGGGGAGTGAGGAACTACAAGGTGCACGACAAGTTTTACATAGAGAAGAAAGACTTTGAAGCGGCAAAGGAGAATGAGCTTGTTCGCCTTATGGACTGCCTCAACTTCAGGAAGAAAGGAAAAAAGCTGCAGTTTGAAAGCCTTGAGTATGAGAATTTCAGGGGGAAAGGAAAGAAGATAATACACTGGGTGCCAAAAGAGCACGCGGTAAAGGCAAAGGTAATGATGCCTGACGCGAAGAAGATAACAGGGCTTGCAGAATCAGGAATAGAAAAGCTGAAGGAAGGCAGCATAATACAGTTCACAAGATTCGGGTTCTGCAGGCTTGAGGACAAAAAGGAAACACTTTTCTGGTACGGGCATGAGTAAAACAAAAAAAAGCGAAACCTATTTATAACCTGCGTGCCAAGACTTTGTAAAAAGGGGTTATGACTATGCCTGACGAGGACATTGAGCTGGATATCTCTCCAAACGAAGACGTAAAAGAGTCCATAGACAAGCTCACGAAAGCGGTTGAAAGCCTGATAACGCTGTTCAGGACAGCAAGCGCGGACATACACACCGAGGCAGATTCAGGGCTTGGGCAGAAGCTGGACATCCTGATAAAGCAGAACCAGGACATAGCAAAAGGAATCCTCGCCCTGTTTGAGCTGCACAAAGAGCACCTTCCAAGGATATCAAGGCATGAAAGCGCAGGCAGCCAGACAAGGCAGATAAGAAGAGCGCCAATGCCCATCGTTGCTCCTGTGCAGAGGATAGAGCCAAGGATGAGCATGCCAAGCATGCAGCAATTTCAGCAAACAGTTGAGGCAAAGCCCTTTATGCAGCCAATGCCGCCAATAAGGCCGCAGTTCCAGCCAGAGCGGCCAGAGCAGCCGGGAATAGAGGGCGAGATGTTCCCACCCCCTATACAGAGGGCACAGGATTTCCCGCCAATACAGCCAGACCTTCCTGAATTCCCTGAAGACGAAAAGCCAAAGGAGAAGAAAGGAATGTTCGGGTTTGGAAGATGACACTAAAAGATTTAGCTTTGACAGCAATAGCAGTTTCTGGAATTGTTCTTTTAACACAGACAATCGGGGTTGTGCGTGTCACATCAACGATGGCTCGCTATGACGGCAACTTGGAAGCAGCAATAAAATATGAGCAAAGAGCCCATCCGCCAATGTCTTTGCCCATGCAGTTGTTACACGATGCAACTTTCGGCATAGGAGAAAGAGCCGCATTCAAGTATTACGAATTAGTTGCAACCAAGTATTACAGATAAAAAACAAGATGACACGGCTTATTCACATATTCCGCCATTTGAGCGCAGCTGCAAAGAAGACAGGCTGGCAGCATGAATGGAAAACCCTCAGAAGGGCTGTTTCTAAAGAAGAGGCTGCTGTAAAGGCAGAAGTGGCCATGAGGATAAGGCAGCTTGAAAGCGAGCTGATGCGGATAAAAAGGCATCAGGGCAGCGGGATTAACGAAAGGCTGCTCACCATAGAGGAAAGGATAATAGGGCTCAAAAGGGCGCTGATTGGGAAAGGAAACTAATGGCAGGAAGATACTACATAGACACGGCTATATGGAGAGACCTCCACGAAAACAGAAAAGACAGGCACAAACACCTTGGAGAGTTCGCATTTGAATTGTTCAAGAAAATACGGGCCAATAAGGAGAAAATAATTTATTCGGATTTTATTGTTGAGGAGCTGTCACATGCCTATGACAGGCAAACTATTGACAGACTCTTCAGAAGCGCAGCAGAATTTCTGGAGAAAGCTGAAACAAATGAGAAACATGTAAAAGAAGCTGCTGCCTTATCCAAAGAGCTGAATATTCCTTTTGGAGATGCGCTTCACGGCATACTCGCCAAGAACAATAATTCAATTATGGTGACAAGAGACCGCCATTTTAAAAAGCTAAGCAATAAAATAGTCGTTAAAAAACCGGAAGACCTACTTTAGCTTAACCCCGAACTTCCTGGCGTATTCTCCGGCAATCCTGCCCCTGATTCTGTGCAGCTCCTTGTCGCTTATTTTGCTTTTTGCAGCGCCTTTAAACGCCAACAACTGCTGAAGAACAGAATCCCTCTCTATTTCATTCAGCTTCTCCCTGATGGATTCCCTGATGAACTCAGTCCTGTTGCTAAAATGCAACGGCTTTAACACTGCATCTACCTTCCTTATAACATCCTCCTGAAGCTTAAAAGTTACGGTTTCCACGGTATTATTCACGTAATACAATGTAATATTTAAAGGTTTCTGTTTCTTGGGCTGAAGAGAGCAATGCTGAAAAAAGGAAACAGGCTTGCTGCTCAAACATCCCTCGCCATAAGCGTCTTTCTCCCGTTATCCTTTGCCCGCACCACAGCCTCGTCAACAAGCTGCCTTACTTTTTTGTCCAAGGCGGGCATAAAATCTTCGGTAACATTGTCAATCTCAAGCCCTTTCTCCTTTGACAGAGTTTTCACCAGCTCAGACACCTGTGCCTTAACTATTATCAATGGCATCATCAACCACCTTCCTATACTTGCTGTGCAGCTCCTTAAGGCGAGCCTCGTTCCTTGCCTCAATAACAAGGCACACCTCAGGCATGTTGTTTGACTTCCTGATGAGCACCCATTCAAGGTCGTTAAGGAAGAACTTAATGCCGTCCCTTGTAAGAGTTGCATTGCCCTGCTCTTTCTTGTAGCGCTGCACAAGAGAATCTTTTACTTTTTCCTTCCTCTCATGAGTTTCACAATTTATGTACTCCTTGAGCATTGGCGCGAACTTTACTTCGTCAACGAGCTGCGAAAGCTTTTTTTTGCTGCTGGCCAGAAGCTCAGCCATTTTCAAGCCGGCTATGAAGCCGTCAGAAAAAGGCAAAGGCTCAAACCAGAAGTGCGAGCTCATCTCCCCTCCAAACACCGCCTTGTGATTGTAAACGTTCCTGCCTATAAAGCCATGCCCAACCTCGCTCCAGACCAGCTTTCCGCCAAAAGACTCAGCAAGAGGCTTAAGCTCAGAGTTGCAGTCAACAGTCATAACTACAGAACGGCCCCTGCTATGAGGCATAATGTGCCTGATGAAGATTGCCGCAGCAACGCTTCCGTTTATCTCGCGCCCCTTGTCGTCTATAAATACTGAGCGGTCGCAGTCTCCGTCAAAGCCAACGCCGAAAGCAGCTTTGCTGTCAACTACAATCTTCGCCATTGCGCGCAGATTAGCGCCCTTTGGCTCAGGCCTCTCATTGTTGAAGTCAGGCTTCGGAACGCAATGCGAAGGCAGAACTTCAAGCCCAAGCTCCTCGTAAAGCCTCGGGATTACAGTGCCTGCAGAAGCGTAGAGGCACTCTGTTGCGACTGCAATTGCTTTGCCTTCGCCCTTGCTTCTGCCTTTGCCGAGACTTATTGCCGACTTCAGGTAATCCCTGTATGGAACGTAGCCGTCAATCTCGCTATATCTTCCTTTGCTGCCGGCTTTCCTGAACTTCCCGTCCTCATAAATCCGCTTAATATCCCTGTACTGGTCAACGTAGGCGCAGCCTGTCTTCTCAACAAACTTGAAGCCGGTATAAACAGCAGGGTTGTGCGAGGCAGTAATCATAGCACCTTCCTTTTTCTGCTTCCAGCAATTAAAGAACAGAACAGGGCTGCCATACTCGCCCAGAAAAGTCACGTTGCAGCCGCTTTCAATGAGACCCTTGACAAATGCAGGCTGAATCTGTGCCGAGGAATGCCTTATGTCCCT
>JACPIG010000037.1 GCA_016188205.1 Candidatus Woesearchaeota archaeon | reverse complement strand
GCTCAGGAATCTACAACTTCAGCATAACCTGCAACGACAGCGCGGCAAACAGCATAACCACGAACAGGAACCTCACAATAGCAGTTGACACGCAGGCGCCAAACGTTACAATCAACTCTCCTGCCAACAACATAAGCCTTAGAACAAGGACTCTGTTTGTCAACTTCACGCCTTCAGACAACATGAACAACACCCGCCCAAGCGCAGCCGTTAATGATTCTCTCGTATCTGCAGGCAACGACAGCTGCGAGCTGTGGACAAACATGACAGGAGTATGGGCTTTGAACACAACCGTAACCAATAAGAGCGGGTTTGCAAACGACGCAGGCATTCACAACTTCACCCTCACTTTTTCCTCTGACGGCAAATACCTGTTCGCAGCCCAGTGCAACGACACAGCAGGCAACAAGAACTCGTCCACAAACCTTACAATTAATATAGATACCGCGCAGCCTACAATCAACGCCTTCAACGATACGCTTGTAAACTGGAACACGAAAAATGTCAACAGCACAAGCTTCCTGTTCACCATAAACATAAGCGACCAGAGCAACGACACATGCTTCCTGTACCACAACGCTTCCTCAGCAGGAGTTCTGCAGAACGTAACTGCAAGCGTGGCAGACTCGCGCAACACGACATTCCCGAGAGTGGAATTAGGAGACAACGGAAGCACAGTTATAAATGTCACATTCCAGTGCAACGACACGGCAAACAACATCAAGTACAGCAGCGTTAACTACACGTTCGTTGTTGACACACAAGCGCCAAATGTCACGCTGCTGGCAAACGCTACAAGGAACGGCTGGGTTACCGCAAACTTAAACGCATTCACTGTTGCAGTTCAGGACAACATGAACAACACGCCCATAGGCGGAAATGCCAACCTGTTCGGAGGCAACGACAGTTGCGAACTCTGGACAAACATAACAGGAGTATGGGCAATAAACAAGACATTTAGGTACGCAAACAACAACAGCCAGGCAAACATAAGCGCAACAAACTTTTCAGACGGCATATACCTGTGGAATGTGCAGTGCAATGACACGGCAAACAACAAGGGAGTTGCGTCTGCAAACAACACGCTCAAGGTTGACACTGCAGCGCCGGTTCTCACGCTCCCTGCGCCAACCAATGGAAGCAGGTTCATATCCAGCACAGCAACCCAGTTCCACTTAAACGCCACAGAGCTGAACCTCAACACAACCTATGTAGCAAACACCACAGTATGGTTCAGGCGAATGGGAACAACCGCATGGAGGAACGCAAACCTCACATGCACAGGAACTGCCCCTGCACTTAACTGCAGCTCAACAGTTGACACGTCAAACATAGTGCTGACAGGCGAGACAATGGAATACTACTTTGAGATGAGCGACAAGGCAGCAAACACAGGAAACAACGGGACGTCAACATACCCGCTCACAGCAGTCGCTGACTCAATCGCGCCCTCAATGAACTCAACAAACGCATCCGGCATCAACTGGGACACGAGGACAGCAAAGACAAAGACAATCACATTCAGCGTAACAGCAACCGACTCCAACCCTGCAAACTGCACAGCATTCACAAACATGACAACCGCATGGGCAGGAAATGAGAGCTCAACAGCACCATACACCAACGCAGGCAACTCCTCCATCACGGCATTCTCTCTGTCAAATGAAGGAGTATTCAACTACACAATAAAGTGCAACGACACAGCCGGCAACCTTAACTTCACAACAACAAATTACACATTCGGCGTAGACATTACGGCTCCGAACGTGACACTGAGCCTGCCAGCTGCCAGCGGCTCATCAAGGACAAGAAACGTGAGCCTCGCGTTTACGCCCGCTGACGCATTCAACAACAGCGGCGTCATTGGCAACAGGCTTGGCAACAACAGCTGCGAGCTATGGTCAAACATAACAGGCACATGGACACTTAATTCCACAACAACCAACTACAGCAGCGCATTCCTCAACAGCTACGGGCTGCACAACATAAGCATACTGTTCACCGCAGACGGCAACTACCTGTGGAACGTGCAGTGCAACGACACAGCAGCAAACTACGGCGTTGGAAGCAGCAACAGGACATTAACTGTTGACACAACAGTGCCAACGCACAACACGCTCAACGCAAGCGCCGTTGAATGGAACAAGAGAACCGCAAACACAAGCAACATAACATTCCACTTCAACACCACTGACGCAAACGCAGGCGGGTGCGCAATCTGGGAGAACAGCACAGGCACATTCACCCAGAACCTTACAGCGACATACACTTCAAACGCCAATACAAGCATAGGACCAATAAACTTCAGCGGAGACGGAGTTGTGAATTTAACCCTCAACTGCTCAGACAGCGCAGGCAACCACCAGTGGTTTGCCTCAAACCTCACATTCGTTATAGACCTTGCAGCCCCTAATGTAACACTTGATGCTCCTGCAAACAACGCCAAGCGCAACACAAGCAGCGTAGGATTCCAGTTCACGCCTGTTGACAATATGAACAACACAGGGCTC
>JACPIG010000038.1 GCA_016188205.1 Candidatus Woesearchaeota archaeon | reverse complement strand
GCAAATTGCTTTCCTGTAACCTGCTCATACGCATCAATATACCTTTTTGCAGCCTCAACCCTCACTTCATCAGGTATTTTCGGAGGAGCGCCTTGCCCTGTGTAGCCCCGGTCAGCGAGCCATTTCCTGACGTATTCCTTGTCTATCCTGCGCTGCTCCTCGCCCTTTGCAAAAAGCCCGCTGTAGCTTTCCCTGTACCAGAACCTTGAGCTGTCAGGAGTGTGTATTTCGTCAATCAGGACTATCTCTCCGTCATCATCTTTGCCAAACTCGTACTTTGTGTCAACAAGCATTATGCCGTTCTTCGCTGCAAGCCTTGTGCCAAGCTCAAAAAGCCTGAGGCTTATCTCAGCCGCCTGGTCAAACTCATCGCCGTCCATCAGCCCGCGCTTTATTACGTCTGCTCTTGAGACTGATTCATCATGCAGCCCTTTTTCTGCTTTTGTGCTCGGCGTAACTATCGGCATGTCAAGCCTCTGGTCCTTCTTCAGCCCTTCAGGCAGCCTGTGCCCGCAAAAATCGCGAACCCCGCGGCTGTAGTTATGCCAGATTGAAGTTGTGGTAACTCCGGTTATGTATCCCCGCACAACAAACTCAACAGGAATTGGCTCGCAGTTCCTCGCAACGGTAATGTTCGGGTCAGGAATGTCAATCACGTGATTGGGAACAATCCCCCTGGTTTTGTCAAACCAGAATGCAGACATCTGGTTCAGGACCTGCCCCTTGAAAGGCAGCGTGCATAATACGACGTCAAATGCTGAAAGCCGGTCTGTTGTAATGATTATCCTTCTGCCATCCAGAACATAGTTGTCCCTTACCTTGCCCTCGTACTTGCTGCCGATTTGCAAATCCGTCTTTTCAAGGCAGAATTTCAGCTGCTCATGCAGTTTGCTTTCACTTATCATTTTCCAAGCCCCCTATTTTTTCAACAGTAAGCTGAGACAGGTCTTTTACAATCATGTCAGCGTTTGCCAGCTCTGACGGCTTGTGAGTTGTTGCTACTGCTATGCACTTCATCCCTGCCCTTTTTGCGGCTTCTATTCCATGAGGAGCGTCTTCTATGACTACGCAGTCACTCGCTGCCACCTTTAATTTTTGGGCTGCCTTAATAAACATTTCCGGGTCTGGTTTGCCTTTGGATACGTCATCAGCGCAAACCACATCATCAAAGTATTGAAAAGCTTTTAGTACTGTCCTAAAAAAATCAACGTTTTCCTTTGTTGTTGATGTTCCCAGTGCTATCTTGTACCCTTTCCTCTTTAGATTCCTGGCCAATATTTCAGAGCCGGGCATTATCTGTTCCTTTCCAAACTCCTGCCTGAAGTATGTGTTCTTGTCACGAACCATTTTAGGTATTTCCTCTTTACTTACACGTATGCCGTATTTCTGCTTCAAACCCATAATTATGTCCACTCCCCTTTTTCCAAAATAATTATTGCTGAAGTCACCTTTTGATAATTCCACGCCATATTTTTCCAGTGCTTTGTTCCATGTTTTCCTGTGAAGTTCTTCAGAATCTATTAATACCCCATCCAAATCAAAAATCACCGCTTTTATCATTCTTTTCTTTCCCTCTTTTCTCCCCTTTCCTCCTCATCCGCCTTTAGCACAGCTACCGCAATCTCCTTCCTGTATTCCAGCAGCTCCTTTTCCTTTCCGATTATTTCAGCAGCAGCTATTGCTGCGTTCTCTGCTCTGTTCAGCCCTACCCACAAGCCTGTTTTTATGCCAAGCAGCTTTATTGCGTCAGCAGCAGAGGTTTTTTCCGCTGCAGGCACAACAGGCACGTTTATTATTAAGCTGCTGCCGTTGCTTATGCTGCTGCTGTTGCTTCTGTTGCTTATGCTGCTGCTGTCGTTTCTGCTGCTGTTGCCGCTGATTTTCCTGATTTCGTTTAAGCCCACAAACCTTATGTTGATTTTGCCTTCCTGAAGCACGTATGAGAGCTCATAAGGGACATTAAGTTTTTTCAGCACGTCAGCAGCTTTTTCCGCAGCGCTGTTAATGTTGTTTTTGACAAGTATGGAAACCGCATTATGCACAATATTATGCGGCTTTGGCTTATACAGCTTTGGAGGCTCTCGCAGCTTTGCAATAATTGCAGCTGCTTTTGCAGCTTCCTCTGCGCAGTCAACACCGACAGCAAGCACAGGAATGCCCGGAGGCATCTGCAAGGTTGAAAGCATAGAGTCCAGTCCGCCAAAGTTGT
>JACPIG010000034.1 GCA_016188205.1 Candidatus Woesearchaeota archaeon | reverse complement strand
CAAAAAAAGGGGGGTGTGGGATGGAATGGAAGGCGGAAATCGTATGTAAAAATAGGACGGAAGAAATTAAGCATGGAGCTCTGGCTTGAGTTCTTGGGCTATTACCTCTCAGAAGGAAGCTTTTATTATGATAAGCACGGCCATTACAGGGTTTCTGTTGCCCAGGCCATGAAATCCGACCCATTTATGGACATAAAGCATTGTATCGATCTAATGCCTTATAATTTTTTCTATTCCAAGAAGGAATTCATTGCAAATAGCAAGGAACTTTTTGATGCTGTAAAGGACTATGGAAAGGCTGCCGGAAAACACATTCCTAGGGAGCTCTTGAACCTTCCGAAGGACCAGCTATCGGTGCTGTTCGATGCCCTGATGAAAGGGGACGGTAATATTCGCGGAAGTGGTTTTCGGTATGCGACTACCAGCCCCCTTTTGGCTGACAACGTGCAGGAACTGGCGCTGAAGCTCGGATTTAGCGCTTACATATCAAGGCAGAAAAGAAGCAGCAACCCAAAACATAGGGATCTCTACATGGTAAGGATAGGCTTAAGTCCGGTCGCAACTGTAAGGGCCAGCCAAATCAGAAAAGTCCATTATAAGGGAAAAGTTTATTGCGTATCCGTGCCAAACAGAATCCTGTATATCCGGCGAAATGGAAAAAGCGTGTTTTGCGGCAACACGGAGTTCATGCCTTTCGCTCCCTCAATGCTGCGTGAGCACGCTGAGGAGTATTTCAACAGCTTCGCAGCAGGAGAAATTGCCGCAAAGTTCATGACAGTAACTTTTGACTGCACCAAGCTCTGCGCGAAGAGCGCGCCCGCAGTCACCCACATTGACAACACTGCAAGGCCTCAGACGGTTACGAAGGAGCAGAATCCGGGCTACTGCAAAATCCTGAAAATCTATAAGGAGCTTACTGGTCTTCCTATTTTTGTGAACACTTCCTTCAACGAGCATGAGCAGCCCATTGTCTGCACCCCTAAGGACGCGATTGACTCCTTTAAGCAGGGGAACATTGATGTCTTGGCTATTGGGAATTATCTGGTGCAGTAAGTGTCTGGTTATTTCTTCACAAAGAAGAACACTGCCGCAGCCCCAAGGTAGTTGAGCAGGAGTAGCACTATATGCGCGCTTATTGTTGCTGCTGCAGGCACTCCAACCAGCCCGTAAAGGTATACTGCTGCGCCTTCCTTTATTCCAAGCCCTGACATGGTTATTGGTATTAGTGATATCAGCATTGTTGTTGCGCTTATTGTGATAATTGCCAGTGGGCTTATTGCTGTTATGCCGAAGGAGGCGAATGCGAGGTAAGTGACTATTGCTGTAAGCCCCCATTTCAGGAAGGTTATTATCAGGTTTAGTGCCGCAGCTTTTTTTTCCTCAAATGCAAGGTATGTGAGTGTTTTTGAGAAGCCCGCAAACATTTCAGTATATTTTCCCAGCAGCTTCCTTACTATCCGCCTTCCTGCCGGCGTCAGAAGCAGCAATAGTCCTGTGGCAACAGCTATTGTTGCCAATGCCATGAGCTTCAGCGCCTGCCCAAAGGGGAAGAACATGAGCAGTCCGATGAATGCGAGCGCGCAGAGAGTTATGACTGTTATCAGTTTGTCAAGGATCGCGACAGCTGTTGCCTGTCCTGTTGTTAAGCGTTTTTTTGCCAGATAAACGAATGAGAACTCCCCTATCTTTCCTGGGACAACCATTCCGAATGCCCAGCTTGTAAGGTAATAATTCCACATCTCCTTCATGCCTATTCTTATCTTGAGCGCGTCTGTGAGCAGCTTTAGGTTGTAAGCTCCAATGTACAGCCCGGCAACGAAAAGGATTATTATTGCCGGCAGCAGCAATATGTTCATGGTGGTTATTGTGGCAGCTACTTCTTTTACCCCAGCCTTATACAAAAGGAGCAGCAGTATCGCTGTGCCAAGAATTATTTTTATTATGCTGAGCAGCTTCATCTTTTCATCATGTCCGCAAGGAACCCGAAGAGTATTATCTGTATGCCCATTGTTATGAAGACTCCGGAGAGAACGACTCGCGGTATTCCTCCCACAAACCCTGTAGTTAAAAACGAGTACGTTGAAAGCGCTCCGAGCACCATTCCAAGCAGCAGGAACACTCCGCCAAACACGCCGAAGAACTTTATTGGCTCATAGTCGCGGTATATCCTGAATATTGTTATCCACGCCTTCATTGCGTAGTCAAAGGGGTTTCT
>JACPIG010000032.1 GCA_016188205.1 Candidatus Woesearchaeota archaeon | reverse complement strand
TGTCAAAGGGCTTATGGCAAAAAATGCAAAGCTATCCCGCAGCTTGCAAAAACAGCTGCCAAAATAGCAGAAATGGAAGGGCTGGAAGCGCACAAAAGGGCTGCACTGATGAGGCTGAAACAATAAACATTTATAAAACAAAGATGTGGAAGGTATTAAAATGAAACTCACAAACGCAAAGGGAACAAGGGACTTCCCGCCTGAGCAGGCAATAGCAAGGCAGAAGCTAGTGGACACTCTCAAAAAGGTGTTTGAGCTTTACGGCTTTAATCCTTTGGAAACGCCTGTGCTTGAGCCGTATGAAGTGCTCTCAGCCAAGTATGCAGGCGGCGCAGAGATACTCAAAGAAACATTCAGGCTGACTGACCAGGGAAAAAGGGAGCTTGGATTAAGATATGACTTAACCGTGCCCATGTGCAGATACCTTGCCATGAACCCCAACATGAGGATGCCGTTCAAGCGCTACCAGGCAGGCGAAGTGTTCAGGGACGGGCCGATAAAGCTGGCAAGATACAGGCAGTTCACGCAGTGCGATGTTGACATCGTCGGGGTTAAAGGAATGGCAGCCGATGCGGAGATAATAAGCGTAGTGCAGACAGTGTTTGAGAAGCTGGGCATGGATGCTGCCATAAAGGCCAACAGCAGGAAAGTGATGAACGGCATGCTTGAGGCGGCTGGGGTTGCAAAGGAAAAGTCAGAAGCAGCAATACTAAGCATAGACAAGCTTGAGAAGCTCGGGCCTGAAGCAGTCAAAAAGGAGATGAAAGACAACAGGATAAGCGAGAACTCAATAAAAGCCATAACAGAAATCATAAGCATAAAAGGCAGCAACGCGGCAAAGCTGGCAAAGCTGAAAGAAGACCTGAAGGGCTCAAAGGAAGGAATGGAAGGGCTTGCAGAGATTGAAGCCCTGCTGTCCATGCTTATCAGCGCCGCGAATGTGGAGTTTGACGCATCTCTTGCAAGAGGGCTTTCTTATTACACAGGCACAGTATTTGAGGTTTTCCTCAGTGATTCGGAAATAAAGTCCGCAGTTGCTGCAGGAGGAAGGTATGACAACATGATAGGCAGCTTCCTTGGCAGCAAAAAAGAGTATCCGGCAGTCGGAATAGCATTCGGGCTTGACGTAATCCTTGACGCGCTCAAAAAGCAGCAAACAGGCGGCAGGGCAGCTGCCAAAACCGCTGCAACCGCCTACGTCATACCGATAAAGGCGCCAAAAGAAGCGGCACGGGTTGCGCAGCAGCTGAGAAAGGCAGGCATAAATACGGCTGTAGAGATGCTTGACAGGGGCATAAGCAAAAGCCTTGACTATGCAAACAGCCAGGGAATACCTTACGCTGTCTTCGTGGGCGAGCAGGAGCTGAAACAGGGCAAGGTAAAGCTCAGGGACATGAGGACTGGGAAGGAGGAGCTTCTGAGTGTTGAGGAGTCTGCGCAGATAATCTCTAAAAACATTTAATAATGTGAACAACTTTTCATGCCCTGTGTATGTTGTCAGAATCGGTGGAAGAACCGCTTACTGCGGCGGCTTGGTTTTCAGAATTGGAAAGAGAGGGTTTGTAGAGCCTGAAGCAAACACCTCTTATACCCTGATAGGAGAAAATCAGCACGGATTAATTGGCAAGTACGCAACCAGGACAATGCGTTTTTTAGAGCAGCAAGAGGCTTATGCAGTAGCTGTTGTCGCTGCAAAGACGCCTGAAGCACTTGAGACAATTTTATCAAAGGAAGTCGCGCCCATGGAACAGTTCAAAGGTCTTGTAGGCGTTAAAGGGGACTTAAAGGAAAAGCTGCTGTTTCCGCACTATGTTGAAATGACTTTTTCATTATTTAACATGAAACCCTACGTTGATGGCGAAATAAGAACCGCTTCTGAGCGTGGCAGCCGCGCATACAGCAGCCTTGCTTATCCATACATACCTAAGCAGTTGTAAGTATAACAGGCTTCTCCCTTACAAGAACCGTATGCTCTGCCTGGCTCACCAGGCCGTGCCGCTTCTCAACAAGCGGAGGGAACTGCTGGATTATGCCTAATGATGAAAGCTGGCGCAGCGCAAAGCTGACCTTGAACGCAGGGAACTTCTTCGTAAGCCAGCGCGTTGTGAAAGGCAAGCCCTCGTAAGACTGAATCTCAGCAAGGATTTGCCGCGTTGAAGCATCGCGGACAGGCTTTTTTGAAATCTCCATAAACACAGACGGGTTTGAAGACTCATAAATCGCGCCTTCGCCAGCAGTTGCAAACGGCTCAATCGCAATTATCTGCCCGTCATAAAGCACTGTGTCGTCACCATTGTCAAAGTTTGGAACTGTGGGAGCAGTATGAACCTGAAAGTGCCCGATTCCGTGGCCTGAAAGGTTCACAACAGGAGAGAAGCCATAGCTGCTGATTGTTTCCTTAATCACCCTGCCGATTTCCCGCAGCTTAACGCCGGGAGCAACAGCCTTAATCGCAGCATCCAGTGCCTCTTTTGATGCGCTTACAAGCCCTGAGTTGCCGCCTGACAGGTCAACAGTCGCTGCTGTGTCACCAAGAAAGCCGCCAACGCATGCTCCGACATCAAGCTTCACAACCTGGCTGTCCAGAATTATTTTGTCTTCCTGCTCAGGGCAGAAATGTGCCGCGACATCATTAAGGGAGACCTGGCTTGGGAAAGACGGCTTTGCGCCAAGCTCAAAAATCTTAGCGTCCACCTTATCGCAGACTTCAAGCACCGAAGCGCCCTTCTTAACCAATGACAAGCCATATTCAAGCGCCTGTGCTGATATCCTGCCTGCCTGCTTCCATTTCTCCAGTTCCTCTTCTGAATACAAGATTTGCTCCATGCAGCCTTGGATTTACGTAAAGTTTTATAAAGTTTGCCAGAAAACACTGCAATTATGAAATTACCAATAGCCAAGAAAATAACCGCGCTGAAAGAAACCTTCGGAACCCTCAAATTCAAAAAGTCCGCAGATGAGGTGCTGAAAGAATCTGATGAGGAGGGGTGGGATGAATAATCATACCATCTTTACTAATGAAAACCTTTACGGCAGTTATTCAAAAGGATGAGGATATGTATGTTGCAAGATGCCCTGAAGTCGGCACTGTAAGCCAAGGTGCAACCATAGATGAGGCAATTGCTAATTTAAAGGAAGCTATAGAACTCTATCTTGAAGAGTTTTCAGAACACCAGTAATCAGGCGGCAACTTACTTCCCGCCCATCTCAGCATACCCGCACTTGCCGCAGCTTATGCGGTTCTTGTGCGAGGCGAGAAACACGCCAGGCCCGCACTTGGGGCAGGTCTTGTTCTTTCTTACAAGGGCGCCTTTGGCATCGTAGAGCTTCCACACCTGCATTGCCTTGCTTTTTTTGACAGCGGTTTTCTTCTCAACAGCCATGATAATCACCTTGCCATTAAGTCAGCTATTATTCCACTTCCTTACGCCTTTGCCTGAGGAGCTTCCTTCGCAGCCTTAACCTTCTTCTGCCTTAAGCCGTGCCTTGTAAGAGTCACAACCGACTCATACATGTCAAGGTCCTGCGGAGAACTGTATATGTTCGCTACGAAAGCAGCCTTTTTCTCCCCGAAAACAGTCCTTATGCTGCTCATCGCCACGTTTGCCTCGTCAGCCTTAAGCGCCTCAGAAACCTTTTTCCTTAGCTCGGGCCTGCTTGGCGTTGACGATTCAAACCCCACAAGCCCCTTTACAGATGTCCTTTTGAGCAGCGGCTGCTCCTTCTTTTCAATTATTTTGAGATCCAAAAAAACCACCTTTGCATCTTTCTTGACTTTATCGCTCACTACCTTGACTTGATTGCGTATTCGCCCTCTGAAGATATGCCCATCTTCCTTCCGACAACAGAATTCTTGCTGTCCAGAACGCTTATGCGCCCCTGCCATGTTGAGTTGAACTGGTTGCCTTTGCAGCCAGGGCATGTTTCTTCCTCAACTATGCGCTTGCAGTTCCTGCACACCTTCTTTTTCACTTGCCTTCACCCTTTGCCTTTGCATGCTTGCCCGGCTTTTCCTGCTTCTCCTGCTTCTCATGCTTTTCTTCCCCGGCATCCCTTGACTTTTCTTCCTCAAGCCACTCAAGCTTGCCAAGCCCGGGCTGCCTCATAGTCAGGCCAAGCTTAGGATTTGTAACGTCCTTGAAGCTGACAGCAATCACTCTTGCCCTGCACAAATCACCAATCTTCAGAGTGTGCTTGCTGTCCTTGCCTACAAGCACCTTGTCCTTGCTGAAGCTCACATAATCATCCATTGTCTGCGAAATGTGAATCATGCCGTCAATGGGGCCAAGGTTTATGAATGCGCCGAAATCAGCAATGTCCCTCACCCTGCCAAAAGACACTTCCTGAATCTCGGGCTTATAGATGTAAAGCTCAAACTCTGTCTCGTAATAAGGCGCGCCGTCGCCAGGTATAATAACACCCTCACCAACCCCCCTGACATCAGCAACATCAATCACAATCCCAACATCCTTGGATATGTAGCCCTCATACTTCTTCTTAATCCTTGCAGTTATTGCGTCCTTGAGCTGCATACCAAACAATGACGGCGGAACCCTGATATGATCCTTCAAACCAACCTTGCAAAACATTTTTCACTCCAGCAATTCAAGATATTTCTTCTGCTTCAGAACAATCACCTTTGCGCTCAGCTTTCTCATCTTTGACCTGAGCTCCTTGTCCTGCGTGGCAGCTATTGCCTCATTTTTTGCTGCCAAATCAAGGATGGTTTCGTCAACGTTTTTAAACGTTGCGGTTTTGGGGCTTAAAATATGGAGTTTCTTTGCATTTATCAGCTGCAAAGCAAGCCGCGCAGATGCTTTATCGGCGCCTTTTCCAGAGCCGATTATGCCTTTAAGCTCTCCAACACTGCTGTCCAGCACGCAAAGCTCATACCTGAAGCTGCAAATCCTGAGAATCTCTGAGAAGATGTCAACCCTGAACTGCCCGGGTATGAGCAGGAAGTTCGTGTCAAGGATTATTTGTACGGGCATTCCAATCCTCTATATATTCTCAATGTGCAGCAGCAGCTGGCTAAGTATTTCCGGCTTCAAGTACGCGCCTCTGCTAACGAGCTCCAGAAGCATATTTTTGCCATCTTCTTTGCCAATGACTCCAATTCTCACTGAATGCATAATCAGAGTAGTGAGCCACCACGCATCTATACCCTGGCTCTTCGCTACTGAATGCAAAGTCGCATCATTAGTAATCACTATGTCCTTCCTTGAAAAGGCAATGGAGACAACCTCCAAATCAGCCTTCTCCAACCCCTTTATGCTGAGAAGCTCCTTTTCCGGGCATTTCACAATATCAAAGCCTCCTGATGCAGATTCAACCGGCAGCACATTCTTCCCAAGCCTTTTTCCTTCCTCAACCACCTCTATCCAAACTGACCGCGGAATTATGATGCCTGTCCTGAAACACTTTTCAAGGATCCATACCTTTCCAATGTTGAGCAGCGGTATTATGACAGAGGAATCGACTACAACCATCAGCCACCAAACCGTTTAAGGTCTTCATGCAGGTCAGACCATTCATAGCTTTGGTTCTCACCCACAATTTCCAGAACACTCCACAAGGGGAGATTGAGCTCCTTTGCAACCCTCCTGAGGGTCACCTGCCTTTTCCTGTATTTCTCCAGCCAAAAACGTACTTTTTCCTCACCCACCGCCTTTGTCAGCAGTTCCCTGACTATCTCCGACCTCGACTTGTCCCTGTCCCTGCTAAGCAGTTCAACAAAGCCGCTTACACTTTCATTCAACCTTAAGGTAACTACGCCCATTTTGATTACAAAATAGGTGTTTGTAATCACAGGTTAATAAGGTTTATTGTTCTGCAGAATACGTGTTGCTTTGCTAATAGTATGCTGACACAATGCTTTCAGCAACATGCGGCGAAGGGCCACTTTGACCTGCAAGGTGCGAGAGCAATGCCCTGTACTTTTCCAGCCCACAGTACACACGCCTAAACGGCGCTAAAAAAACTGCTCCAGCTTCCTGTCTGACTCAAGCTCCTCCTTCAACACTTCCTTGACGCCTTTCTGGCGCATAAGGGCGTTGAGAAGCCTGCTGCCTGAGCGCTTGGTCAGGATTTCCTCCAGTGCCTTGGCAAGCCTTTCGGGCTGCTTCAGCGATGATATGCGGAGAAGCTCAACAAGCAGCTGCTCGTTGGACTGCTTCCTGAAAACCCTCTTTGAGGTTTCCTGCATAAGAAGCTCTTTGATTAACTCCTCCTTCGCAGGGCTTGTCATTGACTTGTGCACAGACTGCATGCCCAGAAGCGCCGAAAGCCTTGACGGGTGGCTCAGCAAAAGGTACTTTATGAGCTGCAAAGTCCTTACAGTCTGGCTCCTGTAGCGCTGCTTGTCCATGCTGTTCATCACATCAAAAAGAACATCCTCAAACTTGACAATGTTGACATCGTCAAGGTTGATGTTGTTGAAGTTTGTTACGAGCACTTTCTCATAGCTGCAAGGCCTGCCAAGAGACTCACTGATTGCGCCCTCAACCGCCTTAACGACGTTCTTGTCGCTAAACAGCCTGCTTAATTCAGACCTGTCCTTCTCAACAAGTATGTTGCTTGAGATGGAGCAGGTAACTTCAACATGCATTATGTACGGCTCGCCTTTCTTCTGCTTCACAGCAACAAAGTCAACAACCCTTGAACCGGCATTTATGCCGTTAACAGTAAGAAAGCCCCTCCTGTTCAGCCATAAATTGACTATTTCACGCTCAGGACTCATCAAAACCCACCCCTTAAAGCGAAGGGTTCGGCGGAGTATATAAATTTTGTTTGATGCCCTTGCATTAGTTTCTTAGCAGCGGCTATGTAAACTGGCTGTTGGAACTGAAGGAACTTTTGCATGCCACTGCTAAATTAGAAGCGGCAGTTAAAGCTTGCCGGTTAAAAGCAGTGTTTCCCCAATAAATTACTCAATGCCCGCTACATTCCCTTAAAGAGATTCATCATTTCAGCAGTATTCAGGATTTTAATGGCGTTTTGCCTCTTTAGCTTTTTATCATCAGACCAAATCACGCTTTTAGGATAAGC
>JACPIG010000031.1 GCA_016188205.1 Candidatus Woesearchaeota archaeon | reverse complement strand
TCAGCTCTATGTCGTGCCTTATGTCGCTTCCTCTTCTTGACCTTTCCCTTCTTCCTAATCCTTCTGCCCCTCCAAAGAACCTGTCAAATATGTCGCCGAAGTCAAATCCGAATTCCGAGAACCTTGAGAAGTCTGTGAATCCGGCTCCTTCTCCTGCTGTGAATCCTCCTGTTGTTGTTCCGTAGGTGTCGTACGCCTGGCGTTTCTTGTCGTCGCCAAGGACTGATGCTGCCTCGTTTATTTCCTTGAACTTCTCTGTCGCTTCCGGGCTTTTGTTCAGGTCCGGGTGGTGTTTTTTTGCGAGCTTCTTGTATGCCTTTTTTATTTCTTCTTTTGTAGCGTTTCTCGCCACGCCGAGGGTTTCGTAGTAGTCTTTAGGCATTTTTGCTCACTTTTTTCTTTGCTTTTTATCTGATTACTTCTTTATCTGCTTGTCTATCCTTTTCAGCAGCTGGGCTATGTGCTTGTCCGCTTTGGCGAGGTGGCTGCCAAGTTTTGGCTTGCTTGCGCCGTTTTGCTCCCTGAGCCTTGCGACAAATTCGCTTTCCCTTCTTGAGAAGTAGTCTGAGCCTATCATTGTCAGCGAGTAAAGGGCTATTGATATGCCTATTACTGCGAAAAACGCTGTGAATATTTTTGATATGTCTTTTGTTGCGTGGAGGTCTCCATAACCGACTGTTGTCAGCGTGACTGTTGTGAAGTAGAACGCATCAATTAGCCTCCAGCCTTCTGCGAAGTGGTAGAATGTCGTGCCTATGATTATCAGCGCTATAAGGCTTGTTATGGCTATCTTCAGCTTCGGGTTCATTGTCATGCCTCACATTATATAGTTTGCGCTTTCCCTGTCAAGGCCGGTTACGAACTCTATGTCGCCTATGCGCGGCTCTTCCTGAATGTTCGCATACGTTCCGCCAAGGATGTCCCCGTAGCCAATGGCAAGTTTTGTTGCCATGTGCTCTTCGCCGAAGAGTTCCCTGCTGACCATGTATGTCAGCTGCCTTGTTTCGGCTTCGTCATAGAATCCTATGCTGTGCAGGTATTCGTGCAGAAGTATGTGGAAGCAGTAGTCATTGTATATTGAGCTGTTGGAGTTCCTTATCCTTTTCATTGCTGTCCTGTTCATCACTATTATGTTGCTTGATGGCGAATAGAACGCTCCGACAAATCCGTTGCTTTTTATCCCCAGTTCTGCAAGCCCGAGCATCAGCCCTGCCTGTTCAGCCCCGAGAAGCTTCTGCACAGCTTCCTTGACCAGCACGAATATCTCCGGGATGTTTCTCGCGTGTCTTAGTCTTATGGTTGTGTCTTCCCTGTCAATTGGCATTATGTCCTCTTTTACTGCTTTTCCTCTTTTACCTTGTATTCCGCGTCAACTGTGTGCTCCTTTTTATCTGTTTCGCTTTCGCTGCCTTCGTTGCTTCTGTTTCCGGCGCTTTCTGCTTCCTGCTGCTGTGATGCCTTCTGGTATAGCTCCACGCTTGCTTCCTGGACTGCCTTGCTTAGCTGCTCTGTTTTCTGCTTTATTGCTGCATTGTCCTTTTCGGGCTTTGAGAGCATCTCTTTCAGCTCTTCTGCCTGCTTCTTTATCTCTTCTAATTTGCTCTCGGCAACTTTTCCTTTCATGTCTGTCAGCAGGCGTTCTGTTGAGTAGACAAGCGAGTCTGCCTCATTCAAAAGCTCTGCTTCTTCTTTTCTTTGCTTGTCAGCTTCTGCGTATTGCTCGGCGTCCTTTCTCATTCTTTCTATTTCCGCCTCGTTCAGCTTCTGCTCTGCGGTTATCCTTATTGACTGCTGCTTTCCTGTTCCAAGGTCTTTTGCTGTGACGTGCACGATTCCGTTTGCGTCTATGTCAAAGCTTACTTCTATCTGCGGTATGCCTCGTGGCGCAGGTGGTATGCCTACAAGGTCAAACTGGCCGAGCAGCTTGTTGTCAGCAGCCATTGCCCTCTCTCCCTGAAGCACCCTTATGCTTACTGCCGGCTGTCTGTCTGAGGCTGTGCTGAAGACCTGGCTTTTCTTTGTGGGTATTGTTGTGTTTCTCTCTATAAGCTTCGTGAGTATTCCGCCAAGGGTTTCTATTCCGAGGGAAAGGGGTGTGACGTCAAGCAACAGCACGTCTTTTACTTCTCCTGCGAGGATGCCTGCCTGTATTGCTGCTCCCATGGCGACGCATTCCATTGGGTCTATGCCCCTTTCCACTTTTTTGCCTGCGAAGTTTTCCACGAACTTCTGGACATAGGGCATCCTTGTCGGCCCGCCTACAAGTATGACTCTGTCTATGTCCTTTGCATTCAGCTTAGAGTCTGTTAATGCCTGTTCCACAGGGTGCCTGCACCTTTCAACTATCGGCGCTATCAGGCTTTCAAGCTTTGCCCTTGTTAGCTTGTAGGTGAAGTGTTTTGGCCCTTCCTTTGTTGCTGATATGAATGGCAGGTTGATTTCTGTGTCAAGTGTCGTTGACAGCTCTATCTTTGCCTTTTCTGCAGCTTCAGCAAGCCTTTGCATTGCGACTTTGTCCTTGCCCAGGTCTATGCCTTCGCCTGCCTTGAATTCCTTTGCAAGGAAATCCACAAGCGCCTTGTCCATGTCTGTTCCGCCGAGCTGCGTGTCGCCGCTTGTTGCTTTGACTTCAAAGACGCCTTCATCTCCCATCTCCATTATTGTTACGTCTAATGTTCCTCCGCCGAAGTCAAACACCATTATTGTCTGGGTTTTTCCTGTCTTGTCTATTCCGTATGCGAAGGCTGCTGCTGTTGGCTCGTTGACCAGCCTTATCACTTCAAGCCCTGCTATTTCTCCTGCGTCCTTTGTTGCCTGCCTCTGGTTGTCGTCAAAATATGCGGGCACAGTTACTACAGCTTTCTCAACTTTTTCGCCGAGAAACTCCTCTGCGTCCCGCTTTATCTTCTGGAGTATGAATGCGGATATCTGCTGTGGCGTGTATTCCTTCCCGAGTATCCTGTATTTGTGGCTTGTTCCAATTTTTCTTTTTGCCGCGGTTATTGTTCCTTCCTACGAGTATCTGCACGTCCTTTGTGAATGCAACAACTGAGGGAAACGCCTTTCCATACTGTGTTGCGCCTTCTGCTGACGGAATTATCTTTGGCTTTCCTGCCTCTAAGAATGCCGCTGCAGAGTTTGAAGTTCCCAAGTCTATGCCTATGATTTTAGCCATTTTGTTCCTCCGTTTGTTCTGTTTCCTTTCCTTCCCGATTTTCAGCAAATTTGCCTATCTTCACCTTGCTGTGCCTTATCACAGCTTCTTTCAGCATGTATCCTTTCTGAAGCTCTTCAAGCACCTTGTTGTCGAGCTCTCTGTTTTCAACATTTTCAACCATCAATGCTTCGTGCAGGTATGGATCAAACATTTGGCCTTCTGCCTTTATTGCCTTCAGCCCAAGCCCTTCAAGCGTTGTGCAAAGCTGCGAATGAATCATCCTTATGCCTTCGGCAAACTGTGTCCTGCTTTCTGTGTTCGTGTTCTTCAGGGCGATTTCAAAGCTGTCAAGGACAGGCAGGATTTTTGCAAGTGTTTCTGCGTTTGCGCGCTCCTTTGATTCTGCGAGCTCTTTTGCAGCCCTTTTCCTGTAGTTCTCAAACTCTGCCTGAAGCCTTTGCAGAAGCTCCTTGTAATCTGTAGCCTCTTCTTGCATATGTTCCAGCTGTTTTTTAAGCTCAGCTTTTGCTGCGCGCTTATTCTTTTCTTCAGGCTGCTCTTTTGCAGGCTGCCCGCTTTTTTTCTGCTGCTCTTCTGTTTCCATCGGTTCACTCAACCTTCAGCTTTGCTCCCTTTGCCCCTTTCATACGCCCGTATATGGTTGTTGAGCTTAGCTCGTCTAAGTTGGTTTAGGATAAACTGCTTGTATTTAAATCTTTCTGAAAAGATTTATAAACAGCAAACCCGCTGCCTGCGGCAGAATGGCTAATTTGAGGATTACGATAGTCAGGACGAGAAGGCCTGTGTCAAGGGGCAGCATAAACGAGGACATAAAGTGGCTGTGCAGCTCTCTCGGGCTTTTTACGCTGCGGGACAAGGACAGCTCCTGCTACCGCATCTTTATAGAGCTGCTGAAGGGCTCCAGGGCTAATCGCGCCTTGTCAAGCGACGACATTGCCAATATGCTTGGGCTTAGCCGCGGCACTGTTGTTCATCACATCAGCAGGCTTATGGATTCAGGGCTTGTTGTTGCTGAAAAAGGCAGGTATATCCTGAGAATGGACAACCTTGAGGTCCTGATGGACGAGCTTGAGCACGACCTTGAAAGGGCTTTTGAGGAAATAAAGGCAGCTGCAAAGCGCATAGACAGGCAGCTTGGGATTTGAGCTTGTACCAGAACTTTTTTATACCTGCTGCCTTAAAAGCGTGCCATGAAAAAAAGAGGCGGTGGCAAGAAAGGAATAGAGCTCAGCATGAATTTCTTTGTCATTGTTGTCCTTTCTGTTGTGATTCTCGGCTTCGGGCTGAAGCTGCTTTACGACATGATTGCAAAAACAGAGCCTCTTTTTCCGCAGGAATGCACTGATCAGAGAATTGATGTGATGCTTGCCAGCAGCAGGGTTGCTGTGTGCCCTTCTGATGCCATTATAGCGAGGGGCAAGTCAGGCAGCTTCCTTATGGGAATATTGAATTCTGACATACCCGACAAGTTCACTGTCAGCATAAAGGCAGTTGCTGCTGTTGACAGGAACGACAACCCGATGGCAGCCGCTCCGCTAAATGACTTTAAGTTTACCTACAGGAAAGATTATGCCATTCCCCAAAACACTGACAAGAAGCTTGCTGTCATCGCTGCTGTCCCGAAAAACGCGCCAAAAGGGACTTACATTGTTGACGTTCTTGTGTGCAGCGGAACATCAACTCCGGCAAGCTGCGAAGCAGCCAATTCTTATGACGCTGTGCAGAAGGTTTATGTGAGTGTGCCTTAATAAGCTGCGGAATAATATCGGCTGATGCGCATTTTAAGCTGTTCGCAGAAGCCATTGTTTTTTAGCCAAGCCCTTCAACCAGCTCGGAAATCGCTTTCTTCTTGTCCTCTGCCGACATGACGAAGTTCGCAACAATGACGCCTTTTGCTCCCAGCATGATTGCTGCCTTAACGTCTTCCCTGCTGCTCACGCCTGCCCCGCAAATTACAGGCACTTCCCGTATCTTGTTCACTGCTTTTATTGTGTCAGTAATGATTTCCGGCTTTGCTGTTGAAACCCCTATTTTGCCTGATATGAGCTCAGGCGGCTCTATTGCTATGTAGTCAGGGCTGCATGCTTTTGCTATTTCAGCAGCTTCCTTTTCCGTTGCCGCGCACACAACTGTTATTAGATTGTTTTGCCTTGCCCTTTCAACTGCCTTCTGCACAAGCATCAGCGGTATTTTGTGCTCTGCATGGTTGATTATTGTTCCGTTTGCGCCTGCTGCCTTTACAGATTCTGCAGTCACGAAACCAGTGTTCCTGCCCTGCTCTGCAGCGTCTATGTGCTGGGCAAATATCTCGGTTTTTTTTGCCTTTTTTGCAGCCCTGTGTATGTCTGCTGCCTGTGCTGCAACTATGATGGTTCTTCCAGAAGCCGTTTTCTCGCAAATTTCCACAATTGTTTCTGCATTTTTGCCTGTTCCTGATGCGTAGGTTTTGAGGTTGATTATCAGAATGGGTGTTCTTATCATTTTCGCACCTTTATTTCCCTTTATTTCGTGAGCCATTATCCTATAGTAGTATATTAAGCAAAACCTTTATATATTTGTTGGTATCGGAAAGCATTGAAAAGAGGCGATTGGAAACTATTTTAAAAAAAGGGTTTGGAGGGGCTTAAAATGGCAGGGTTTTTCAGCAACATAAAAACAAAGTTTTCTGACATGTTTTCTTCAGAGGAGCAGGATGTGCTTGCTGAGGCAGACAAGGACTATGTGGAACTTGACACTTCAGCCAGTGCTGACAAGGCAAAGGTCACTGTAAGGCCTTTCTCTATTGAGGAGTTTGCAGATATCAAGCTCATTCTTGACGTTCTGAGGGATGGCTCTACCATTGCCTTGGTCAACATCAAGCCGCTTAAGGACAAGGACATAATAGAGCTGAAGCGCGCCATTAACAAGCTGAAGAAGACCTCTGATGCCATTGGAGGCGACATTGCAGGGTTTGGAGACGACTATGTTGTCGTGACGCCAAGCTTCGCCCAGGTCTACAGGGCAAAATCCGCTTCATCAGCAGCCGCATCAGGGCAGCAGGGCTCTCAGATGTCCCAGGAGATAAGGGTTGAGGAAGAGGCGGTTTAGTGCGCTGGCATCTTTATCGGTGATTGTTTTGCCACAATACCCTTGGGAGAACATCAGTGACAAGCAAGGACTTGAGACTGTAGCTGTCGGCGCTTCAAGAGCGGCACATAAGATTCAAACTTCTCTTGGTTCTGTCAAGAAGCGTTTAGAGGAAGAAGCCGCTGCCAGAACAGACAGGCGCCCAGAGAAGCGCCAAGAGAAGCTCCAAGAAGCAACTCAGAAGCTTCAGGATGCATTAAAGTTGTTCACAGCTACTGAAGGGCTAAACAGCCAGCGTGACGTTCTTGATGGGTGTGAAAGGGCTTTTGGCAGCGGCAGCATATATCATCTCAAAATATTTCGTGATAACGAAGAACGGGATCAAGTGTGTGACTTAGCGAGGGGCATAAAGTCAGATATACTGGGCATAAGCATAGAAGTAAAAAACGCTTTTAATAAATTGAGACAATATGATAGATACCGACATCTTACTGATAATGCTTCACAAGCCTACAACTCTTGCGACCATGCTTTGAGAAAGATACGTGAACTGTCACAAAAGATAGGCGCGCTGATTGATTTGCTGCGAGCTGAACATTAATGCGTGCATATTAAACTGGGCGTTCTTTCTGCCAGAATCAAAACCCGGTTATCTCATACTCCCTGACAAGTATCCAGATGAATATGACGAGTATTGCCGCTCCTCCTATCATGACGTAGAAGCCGCTCAGGTCTGTGGTTACGTACAGCTGGTAAAGCCCGAATGACATTATGCCGAAGCCAAGCCACAGGAACTTGTCAAGGACCAGCTTCATTATCTCAAATTCCTGCTGCTGTGAGAGCTTTCTTTTCTTCTTTTCCATTAACTTTGCCATTAATCATGCACCTCTTTGCCTTATTTGACCTTTACTGTCACCTGCTTTTCCTCAAGCGGTGGTGTTCCTGCTGTACTGCTCACTACCTGCAGCGTGCATATGTATTCCTTTGAAACGGTTGTTGAAGCGACTTTCAGCTGAACCTTGAACTGTTTCTGTTCGCCTACATTCACTGTTTGCGGTGAGGACAGAACCACAAAACTGCCTGCTGCCACAGTCCCTGTGTCGCTTACACATTGGTTTATGCCGAATGATACTGAATAAAAGGTTTCCTTGTTGTTGTAGAACTTTGCTCCGAACGTGCTTGTCTTGCCTTTTTCCACGTTAAGGTCTTCTCTTGCCAGGCTTATCGGGTTTGCCACTGTCGCGTCAGGCACTTCGCCGACTTCGTCTATGTTGATTGTTCCCTTGGCTTTTTCAAAGTAGCCCTTTATGAATGCCAGCCCCAATCCGAGCATCGTCACGGCAAAGACTATTACTACGATAGAATTTATTGATACGTCAAGAGCTGCCTTTTTGTTCTTATGCTTCACTCTATCACCTCTTTTTGTTTTCCTTTGCTCTGGCTGTTTATAAACTTTTCGGCGCCTCTTTTCTCACGCGCCAAATACACAAAATTTAAATACAGGGCTGAAATCCCTGAAACCATAATTTTGAGGAGGTTAAGAAACTAAAATGGCAAGGACAAAACCGCATTTGAATGTTGTGTTCATAGGTCATGTTGACCATGGCAAGTCCACGACAGTTGGAAGGCTGCTGTACGATTCAGGAACTATTGATGAGCAGACCATGAGGAAGCTGAAGGACCGAGCCAAGGAGCTTGGCAAGGGCGGCTTTGAGTTCGCCTTCGTCATGGACAACCTGAAGGAGGAGCAGGAGAGGGGGCTTACTATTGACCTGGCTCACAAGAAGTTTGAGACGCCCAAGTTCAACTTCACGATTATTGACGCGCCCGGTCACCGTGACTTTATCAAGAACATGATTACCGGCGCTTCTCAGGCTGATGCGGGAGTTCTTGTTGTTTCTGCAAACCGCGGCGATGGCGTTCAGGCGCAGACCAAGGAGCACATTTTCCTTGCAAGGACGCTTGGCGTTAACCAGCTGGTTATTGGCGTCAACAAGATGGACATGTGCCAGTATGACCAGAAGAGGTTTGAGGAGGTTAAGGCTGAGGTCAGCGCTGTTCTCAAGTCAGTCCGCTATAATCCTGATGAGCTGCAGTTTGTTGCCATGGCTTCTTATCTTGGCGAGAATGTTGTCAAGAAGTCAGAAAACATGCCTTGGTATAAGGGGCCTGACATCAAGGGCATAGGCGTTGTTCCTGTCGGAAGGGTTGAGACAGGTGTTATGAAGGTTGGCGACAAGGTTGTCATTGTTCCTGCAAGGGAGGGCAAGGGCGTTCCTGCAGAAGTCAAGTCAATAGAGATGCATCATGAGCAGATGCAGGATGCTGAGCCTGGTGACAACATAGGCTTTAACCTCAGGGGCATTTCCAAGAAGGACATAGCTCGCGGCGACGTTGTCGGGCACCCTGATAATGTTCCGACTGTGGCTACTGAGTTCACTGCGCAGCTCGCTGTGCTTAACCACCCGACTGTTGTCACGGTTGGCTACACGCCTGTTTTCCACATTCACACAGCACAGGTTGCGTGCCAGATAACCGCCATTCCGAAGAAGATAAATCCTGCTACTGGCGAGGTTTTGCAGGAGAACCCTGACTTTTTGAAGAATGGTGACATAGCGGTTGTTCAGGTTAAGCCGATAACATCTCTTGTCATTGAGAGGCAGAAGGACATCCCGCAGATGGCAAGGTTTGCTATCAGGGATTCAGGCCAGACTGTTGCTGCCGGCATGTGCATTGACCTTGTGAAGAAGGATTTGAAGTAGCCGTTTTATGCATCATTATAAATTATAATTTGAGCCCTCGTTTGTGAGGGGCACAATAAACTGGCTGCTTATTGTGTGACAGGCAAAGGTTGTAAGTCAAAATGGCGCAGAGGGCAAGGATTAAGATTGCAAGCACGGACATAGGGAAGGTTAACCAGATTTGCGACTCTATCCGCGACATTGTGGGCAAAACCGGGGTTGATATGCGCGGTCCCATTCCTTTGCCTACGAAAAAGCTGAAGGTCACGACAAGGAAGTGCCCGTGCGGTGACGGCAAGGCTTCTTTTGACAGGTTTGAAATGCGCATTCACAAGCGGCTTATTGACCTGGGCATGGATGAGCGTGCCTTGCGCCTTGTCATGAGGGTTCCCATTCCTGAGGGTCTTAACATTGAGATTGAGATGGTTGGGGGCTAGGGGTTCCGCTGCCATTAGCTTTTCTATTGTTCTGAAACAAAAGATTTATATATTTTACGTTAGTTCTGATTAACATAAAATCGATTATACGTTACTTGAAAATGCCGCAAATTAAGGAAGTTTTGCTTGAATTGAACCTGTGGTGGAAAGAAGACTTCAGGGTGGACTTTAAGGACAGGGCTGTTTATGGGCGGATCCGGAAGTTTATGGCTTTGCCACAGATTATAGCTCTTACAGGTCTAAGGCGGGTTGGCAAGACAACCTTGATGTTGAAGATTATAGAAGACATGATTAAAAAAGGGTTTGACCCAAAACGCATCCTGTATTTTTCGTTTGACGAATTCAGGGAAATAGAAATAAGGGAGCTGATAAGGCAATATCAGGATATTATGGGGATTGATTTTGGAAAAGAGAAGGGCATTATGTTTCTTGACGAGGTTCAGAAGCTTGACAACTGGGAAAACCAGTTGAAAGCCTTTTATGACGGACATAAAAACATCAAGGTGATGATCTCGGGATCGGAGTCGTTGTTCATCAGGAAAAAAACAAAGGAGACTCTTGCAGGCCGTATCTTTGAATTCAAGATAGAACCTCTCTCCTTCAGGGAATTTCTTTCGTTCAGGAATGCCGATTTGCAGCCTATTGGGCTTTATGAGGCGGAATTGAAGAAACTCTTTGGCGAGTTTGTTCTGACATTGGGCTTTCCTGAGATGGCGCATGTCAAAGACAAGGAAATAATAAAAAAATATGTCAAGGAAGGCATAGTTGAAAAAGTCATTTATAGGGACATGCCTGTGTTTTTCAGGATTAAAGACATCTCGCTTATGGAGTCGCTGCTTAACCTGCTGATGGAGGATCCTGGCCAAATAATAGAGATTTCAGGGCTGTCAAAGGAGCTGAAGATTTCAAGGCAGGCTCTTTCAAAGTATCTTGCGTATCTTGAGGCATCTTTCCTGATAAGGAAACTATACAACTTTTCAACAAACAGGAGGAAAATAGAGCGAAAGCTTAAGAAGTATTATCCGGCATTGGTTTCTGCAGATTTGCTGTTCAGAGAGGACGATTTCTCCAGGTCAAAAATATTTGAATGGCTCGTTGTCAGCCAGCTGGGTGCAGAATTTTTTTGGAGGGACCCTTATAAGAACGAGGTGGATGTAATTATTGCAGGCAAAAAAATCATCCCGATAGAAGTCAAATACGGGAAAATAGACGTCAAAGGGCTTTTGGCATTTATGGAGAAATTCAAAGTTGATGCTGGATGCGTGATTTCGTATGAAAAGGAGGAAATGCTGCATATCGGAGGCAAAACCATCGCAGTAATGCCTGCCTTCAAGTATTTTCTAACCGCCGATTAGCCCTTGTTGAGGTGTATCAGCAGATCCTTTGATGATAGTGGCGTTATGTCTGCGTAGGGGCTTTTGCCGAGGCTTCTTGCAATGTCAACCGGAATCCTGAAAATGTAGTTGTCCCCGTCAAAGCTCAGGGCTTTCCTTAGCCTGTAGCTGTCTTCCCTTAGCAGCCTTGAAATGAGCAATGCCCTGTCTAATTTTCTCGCTTCTCCGAAATCCAGGTATTCTTTCCCGCACTTTGCGCATCTGAAGGCATCCAGCCTGACTCTTAAGGCGTCATCAAGGACATCAAGCTCTATTTTTGCTTTTTTCATCTGCCTGCTGCAATTGTCGCAGCGCATGGATTTTGCCTTGAATGCGCCTTTATCAAAGGTAACTCTGGCATTTTCCATTTCATCAATATCCGCTTTCTGTTTCATCTTTTTCTCCTTGCGAGCTTCTTATACGATTTGATTTGCTTTTTTGAGGATGGGTAGGCTGTTGTTATCACGGCATATAAATGTTTTTCTTTCCGAACTTAACATTGAGATTGAGATGGTTGGGGGGTTTAGTTCTTTTTCTGTTAGTCCAATATAATAAACAAACTTTGAGAAGCTATGGTCCGCGCCTGACTGCTTGGTCAATGGTGCGCATTGAAGTTGTTATATTATCTACATAGCCAGGGGTGTTGACAAGAGCCTGGATGGCGTGTCTCCACCTTATATTTTGGTTCCCTCCGAGTGCTTGGGTTATATAACCTATTGCGTTCCTCAAATTGGTATCTATCCTGGTTCTCCTTTCAACAATTAAACGGAGAGCTGCGCCAACTGCAGTCCTCCTGGTCGGGTTGGCAAACGGATTATTGGCATAAGCCTGGTTCATTTGGAGAAGCCTTGCTGTAAATACGCCAAATGGACTATTCGGCTGTGTTCTTAAGTTGGTTAATGTGGTTATGAGAGCGGGTGCTTGCGCTGCCCTTTGGGCATTATTCGGGTTTAGTGTGACTACGGCAGCAGCTAATATCTGTCTTATATCACGTAACATTTGGGCATTGTTGTTGTTTATGGCATTCGAAGCTTGTTGCAACTGATTGAATGCTTGTTGGTTAAACCTTGGCTGCGGCGGCGGGTTTATTGGTCCTGGTCCAGGTCCCGGTGGTGGTCCTGGCGGCGGCGGGTTTATTGGTCCTGGTCCAGGTCCCGGTGGTGGTCCTGGCGGCGGCGTGGGTGTTGGTTGCGTGCCTCCTCCAAACAGCCCAAACACGCCTTGGAAGCCTCTCATTAGCACGGCTATGAAGGCTATTAATGCTATGATGTTGGCGAATCCCCAAAGCGATCTTATCAGTGGAGAGGCATTTGAGACGTCTATGGCTGTTCCGACAACAGTGTTTAGGAATCCCCATATTACGACTACGGCAAGGGCAGCTGGCGTAAGTCCTTCCATGCCCATTCCAGTAAACATCTTGTATATTGCTATGCCTATTATTACCAGCCCCAAAGTCAGTGCCAGCGGCCCGAGGTCTACAAGCCTGAATCCTATTCTCTGTGCAAAGAGGGTTGTGGCGATTGCCAGTATTATGCCTATTACTGTTGGCACTGCGCCAGCTTGTTTGAACACCTCCTGCCTGCCTAAGGATACTTGTGCAACCCCGACGAACAGGACAGCGTATGCGATGAAGTCAAGAAAAGGTCCGAATCTTGTGTAGACCGTAGTTAAGTTAAAGCTTCCGAATGCTGACAGGGCATCCGAAATAGGGTCCTGCGCGAGAGCAATAGGCATGCTCAGAACAATAACAGCATAAACCAATAAAAAGAACCAAAGTACCTTTTTGTTCATATAAGCACCTTCTGTTTTTCCATTCCTGTCAGATTTACATATAAAAACTTTTCTGTGCATTTGCTGTTTTTTCTGCTTCTTTGTTGTTGCTGCGCTTCTGCTTAGTGTTGGTGTTTTCGGCACCTTCCGGTGTCAAACCATGCAAAAATTTATATAATACCTTTCCGGAAAGCATATTGCAAGAGGAGGTTTTCATATATGGCAGAGCAGTCGCTTATACTGATTCCAGCCCTTTTCATGGGCGGTGTTCTTGGTCTTATAGAGCTTTTCTTCGTTCATGCGGATGAGCGCGGGATGGGCTGGCTTGGCCATGGCCTGCACGCGCTTCCTGCAACCATGATTTTCACATTCGTAAGCATGAATGTGGGTTATGCCCTGACTTTTGTCGGGCAGGCTGTTTCTGTAACGCCTTTGGTGGAGCTTGGCGTCAGGGCTTTCATTGCCATTGTTGCGATGCTTAAGATAAGCGCGGCAGCAGCTATTGTCGGGAGGGTTGGCGAGAAGTTCCCTCACACGCTTGCAATGGGCGCTCTGGTCTTTGCCGTGCCTTACATCTGGCAGTTCACAGGCCCTTCTCTGGTTAAGCTTATGCCTTTCCTGGGTTGATAATTATAGATGACTTTGAATAATTTTAGTGGGTTATTTAAACCTCTCAATAGGCTCAATTCTTTCTTAAGAGCGCAGGGACAAGCGGCACAATCATCTTTGCGGTTTCCTTTGCTGTGCCGAATGCCGGTATCTTTACCGAGCCCAGGATGCCGTTTGTGAACAGGTAAACCAGGACTCCTCCTATGATGAGCCCTATGAAGAATCCCTTGAACCAGTCTCCGTAGCTTATTATGTAGCCCTTTTTGCCTCTTTTTATTTTCATCTGCCCTTCTTCAGCAACCTCTTATTTAAAGGTTTCTTTTCGGTTTCAAACTACAAGCTCAACGCCGGGCAGGCCTGTAAACCCTTTGTCTGCTGTGAGGAATGTTAAGCCGTGCAGTCTGGCAAGTTCATAGCTCACGCAGTCTACAAACGAAAGGTTTCTTCCCGTATTCTTGTGCCTGAGCCTCATTGCTTTGATGACTGCCTGGTGAGTTATATCCACTAAGGATTCCTTTAGGATGTTGTTCCATAGTTCGGCGTCTTTCTCACCTTCCTTTCTCAGCAGGAAGTAATAAAGCTCTCCAAGGTTGAGGCTTGTTGTGATTATTTCTTCACTGATGTATCTGTCGTATTTGGGATTTTCCCTTATTATCTCAATTATTGCTGATGTGTCAAAAAGGTATGGGGGCATTTTGGGCCTATCTGAAGAACTTGCTGTCCAGTTGTTTGTCTATCTCCTTTAGCATCTCTTCTGTTGTCTCTGTCCATCTGCCTTTCATCTTTCCGTATATGTCCCTGACTCGCAGCTTGTTCCTTTCCTTGCTGATTATTATGCTGATTTCCTCACTCTCCTTTATCTGCTCGCTGTCTGCTTTGTCTTTGGGAATTACTATGCCTAATGAGCTTCCCCATTTCTTTACTGTTGCCCTGCAAGCTATCATTTTGTAATTAGATGATATAACTAATATATAAGACTTCCGCATTAAACCGAAAAAAATAAATATGCCTAAAATCAAGTATATAAATAATCATTATATAATGCCTAAAAATAGGCATAATGTGTTGGAATTGTGGAAGCATGGCGAAACTGCAGTTTGACGGCAGGCAGTTCAAGCTTACGCTGCCTAAGAAGCTTCTGGAGGCGTTGGGCTGGAAGAAGGGTGATGAGGTTTTTATAGGGCTCGAGCTTTCAGACAGCATGGGCGGCACAGGCGGCATTGTGCTCAGGAACCGCTCTTCAGTCGCATCTCAGGAGCTGAAGAAACAGGATGAGGGGAGGATTGAGTATGCGCGGTAAAGTCAATGCAGTCAAGGTGTCCGGAAGGGTGCTAAAAGCAGGTGACATAGTTCTGAAGAAACGTAGTAGCAAGAGCCATAAGGGCGATAATGGCAAGGTGCTTTTGGTTGGCGGAAGCGTTGAATATGTTGGGGCAATTGTGCTTGCAGGCATGGCTGCTTACCGTTCAGGCGTTGACCTGGCTGTGGTTGCTGCGCCGGAAAAAATTGCGTTTGCAGTCAACTTCTGGCCTGATTTCATAACCGCGAAGTTTAAGGGCGGCTTCTTTAGGGAAAGCCATGTGAAGAAAATAGTCAGGATGAGCGGGGAGTTTGATGTCCTTCTTGTCGGCAACGGCCTGGGGCTGAGGGCAGAAACAAAAAGTTTTGCAAAAAAGGTTGTTGCAGGTTCAGGCTGCATTAAGGTTGTTGATGCTGATGCCATAAAGTCGATTCGCCTTCAGGACGCTGAAAATTCAATAATCACGCCGCACAGGGCGGAGTTTGGGATTCTTTTGAAGAACAGCGGTATCAGGGCAGGAAGGCTTAATCTTCAGCAGATGATTGCTGCTGCAAGAAGGATAATCGGCAGTAACGTCATTCTGCTTAAGGCAAGGTCTGGCTCAGTAACAGGCATAATATTTTCTAAGGACAAAATCGCTTACAACACCGCAGGAAATGCAGGCATGACTGTTGCAGGCTCTGGTGATGTGCTTGCAGGGCTTTGCGCTGGCTTGGCTGCTCAGGGCAACAGCCTGTTCATGTCGGCATGCGCTGCAGCTTATGTTAACGGCTTGTCAGGAGACCTGCTTTACAGGGAATATGGCTACGGCTTTACTGCTACGGACCTTGCTGACAAAGTTGCGTTTGTTTTGAAGAGGTGGGCTTAGGGAATGGTTTTGGCAAACATATTTTTTGACATAGGGCTTGTCATCATAGTTGCCACGCTTGTTGCTTTGGCTGCTTCACTGCTTAGGCAGCCTCCTGTTCTTGCATATGTGATTACCGGGCTTGTTATAGGGCCTCTGACGGGCATTATGCCGGATTCCGAGCTTGTGCTTCGCCTTTCAGAGTTCGGTGTTGCTTTCCTGCTTTTCCTTGTGGGGCTTGAGATGGATGTGAGGAAGCTTAAGAGCATCGGCATGGTTTCTGCGCTGACTGGGCTTGGGCAGGTTGCGTTTACTGCTGTTGCCGGGTTCTTCCTTCTGGGCGCGATGGGCTTTTCAGCTGTTGAGGCTGTTTACCTTTCCCTTGCTCTGGCTTTCAGCAGCACAATGATTGTTGTGAAGCTGCTTTCTGACAAGAAGGAGCTTGACACTTTGCACGGAAGGATGCTTGTCGGCATCCTGCTTGTTCAGGATGTTGTTGCCATTTTTGCATTGGCTTTGGCTAATAATGTGGGCAGGTATTCAATTGATGTTGTGGCTGTTTCCCTGCTTAAGGGCGCTGTCCTGTTTGCTGTTGCTTTTCTTGCCGGCAGGTTTGTCCTGAAGGGCTTGTTTAAGGTGATAGCCAAGTCTCAGGAGCTTCTGTTTCTTGCTTCCTTGTCATGGTGTTTTGGCTTTGCCATGTTTGCAGGCGTTCTTGGCTATTCAATAGCGATAGGCGCGTTTCTTGCAGGAATAAGCCTTGCCTCGTTAAAGTATAGCCTTGAGATAATGAGCAGGGTTCGTTCTTTGAGGGATTTCTTCGCGACGATTTTCTTTGTGTCGCTGGGCATGCAGATAACTCTTGCCTCTGCAAGGGAGGTAATCATTCCCGGAATAGCCCTTTCTGCGTTTGTGCTTCTGCTTAATCCGGTGGTGGTTATGCTCATTATGAGCTTTTTCGGCCATAACAGGAAGGTTTCGTTTCTTTCCGCGATAGGCATTGCCCAGATAAGCGAGTTCTCGCTTATACTTGTTGCATTGGGCGCGTCGCTTGGGCATCTCAGCCAGAAGGTGGTTGTGCTGACTTCTGTGGTGGCGCTGATAACCATCACTCTGACTTCCTACATGATAACATATAACAGCCGGATTTACGGCTTTATGTCAGGGTTCCTTGGCATCTTTTCCCGGCTTTCTGCAGGCAGGCAGGAAGTTGAGCATATTCCTGCTCAGTTCAGGCCAAAGGTTGTTCTGTGCGGCCAGAACAGGATTGGCTACAGCGTCTATAGCAAGCTGAGGCAGATGCGAAAGAGCTTCTTGGTTGTTGACTATAATCCTGAAATAATAAGGGAGCTTGTGAAGGAAAGGATTCCGTGCATTTATGGCGACATTGGGGATGTTGACCTGATAGAAAGGCTTAACCTTGAAGGCATAGAGATGCTTATTTCCACTGTTCCTGACATAAATGCGAACTCGCTTGTCATCAAGAAGCTGAAGGAATGCAACAGGTCTGCGATTATAATAGTTACTTCAGACCAGGTTGATGACGCGCTTCGCCTTTACCAGGAAGGCGCTGACTACGTCATCATGCCGCATTTCCTGGGCGGCGACCAGGCCTCTGTGCTTATCGAGCGCTTCAGGGACCTTAACGCTATCCTCAGCACAAGGATTCAGCACATAAGGGAGTTGCACAGGCGCAGGAAGCTCGGTCATGAGCACCCTTCGTGAAGCATGGGATTAGGATAATATGGTAAAGTAAACTTGTTAATTAAAGCCGTTGGAAACTTACTTCAAATGATAGAAAAACTTTAATACTACATGATGGCAGGTAATTGGCATGGCTACAGCAGATCTGCTCAGGAAGTACTATTTCACAAAAGAAGAGGAGGCAGAGGAGCATCTGCTTCACGCTCCGAGGAAGACGGGGTTTCCTGCGCCGAGCTTCAGGCACAGGATTGTTATTGAGTCAATAGGCCAGCCTATTGAGTCTGCTTATTTCTGGATTATGGACCACCTCAGGTATGATTGGGGCTACACTGACTTTCTCAAGATAACTGATGTCTTCGCAGCTTCTGAGCAGTCTGCTTTCTTCGGGGTTTCTGAGCAGCGGCTTGGAGCCCAGCAGGAGAAGGCAGCCACTTATCTCAGGGGCATCAGCGAGATGATTAAGGCTCTGTTCCAGATTGTCAGGGAGCTTAGGATTATTGACGAGCGGCTTGCTTACTACATTGACACTTATGAGGGCAGGCCCAATGCCATGAGCTCGGAGATAACTCTTAAGGGTGTCTGGATTGACCAGGTTGAGGGTGGAGTGAAAAACGCGGCTTCTGTCTACGGGCTGGCACAGAGCGTTGGCTTCTCAATCCTTCCTGACCTGTTCTTCAGGATTCGGATAAAGGATGTGGACAAGCTTGACAATCAGGTTGATGCTCTGGAGTTCAACGAGAAAGTGAAAGAAGTTCTTAGGAGAAAGCTGAGGCAGTTCTATGAGTGGAAGAAGAGAACTTATGGCGAGCTAAGCACAAGGCGCAGGTTCATAATCAAGTACCTTAGGCAGCATTATGAGACTATTAAGCTTTATATGGGCTGGATTAAGCCTTATCTGCGCAACATAAGGCGCCTGCAGCTTGACCAGAAGAGGCTTGAGTCTGCAGACATGATTGCTGCTTTTGAAGGCGCCATGATTGAGATTGAAGTCCTTGCAAAGAAGGACGCGCCAAAGTACAGGAAGTTCAGGCCGTGCATACTTGTGCATTTCCTTTACAGGACCAGGCCTGCGATGCAGTATGTTGGCGAGGGCTACCAACGCGGCCCAATGCACACTGGCAAGTTTGACCTGGTTATGCGCGGCTACATATGGAGCAACGAGCACATTGAGAATTATCAGAGAATGAGGGAGGAGGAGGATTTGCAGCTGATGAGCCTGATTAATGAGTCCATTAAGGAATCCATGGAGGCGCTTGGAGACGAGCTTAAGCACTACCTTATGGAGGGCGGCGAAACCTTTGAAGTTCCCAAGCCTGCTGCAAAGCCAAAGCAGCCTTCTTTTATTGACCCGTTCTCTGCCTTGTGGGGCGGAGTGAAGGAAATCGCCACGTCTTTCGGCTTTCCAAAGGGCGGGGAAGGCGGGAAAAAGAAGGAGAAGGAGGACAAGATTGAGATTGCTGACGAGATAGTTGAGGCTTCCAGGGAGCTGAAGACAGACATTTACCAGACTTATAAGAATTACAAGAAGATGCACGGCATGCTCACGTGGTGAGTTTCGCAAACAACAGATACTTTCTTATATTCCTTTGTCCTTATGCCTTTTATGCCGCTTGAAGAGGAGCTCAGGGATTTGAGGAGGCTTAATCCTTCAGAGAGGATTAGGCGCCTTAGGGAGCTTGAGGAGCAGAAAAAGAGGGAGATTGAGGAAGCTGAGGTGATGCTTAAGGAGTCTGAGAAAGAAGCGCAGGCAGACGAGGAGGAAAGGACAAGCTTGCCTGTTCCTCACATGAAGGCTATGAGCCCTGAGAGCATAGAGACTATTGAGGCGAAGCTGCTTTGGGCTGCGAAGCGCGGGGTTTCGCTTCAGCAGAAAGAGGAGGAAGTTGCTGTTCCTGCTGCTAAGGCGCATCTCAGCTTATCAGAAGCTGTTGAGGCTGAGCGCGCAGCATCGCAGCAGGTTTCATCTGTCCAGTACGGCGAGCAGCTTGCAGAGTCAGTCAGGCGCCAGTCAGGGGCTGCTGTTGTTGAGGCATACGCCGGTCAAAAGGCATCTTCTGCCGGGGAGGCTTATGAGTCAATCACAAAACAGCGTGGGGTTGAGCAGACTTACCAGAAGCCGGAAGCCAGGACAGAAATAACTTATGAGGCGAGGAGCGCAACTCCCGGGCATGAGGCGCAGAGCCATGAAGCTCAGCAGGCTCAAACTCAGAAGCAACCGCAGGATTTTTATACAACAGCTTCTAAGGAAAAGAAAAAGAGGACTGCCGGATATTGAGAAAACAGGGAAAAAATGGTTTTTTACGGAAACAACACTTACAAGGGCGCTTATTTCAGCGCCATGGACAGGGGATATGCGCCTATACCTGACGCTTTGGATGTTGTGCCTGAGATGGGCGGGCTGAGCCCTGGTGATATCGGCATCTCTGCTCCGCCTATGCAGAATCAGCTTGAGGCGCTTCAGGCAAAGATCAGGCAGGGTGCGATGAGGGTTGAGCTTGGCTTTATGGGCCGCGGAAAGGGCTCTATGGGGCAGGGTTCTACAACTCCGGAGATGTACGGGCTTGAGGAAAGGAGGGATATGAAGGAGCTTGCAAAGTTCAACAAGGTCATTCTTACAACCCATTCAACTCCTGCCATAGGAAACGTCTCAGGGCTTACTGAGCAGGGATTCAATGAGATGGCGAGGGAGCAGGCGTTTAATGAAATCAGGAGGGCAATTGACTTTGCTGCTGACGTCACGCAGGGCGGCGCTGTTGTGCTGCACACTGGCGAGTTCCAGAGGCCGCTTTACGACAACTACCCTGACTTTGCCATGAACCCGGCTGAGACCGATGTCGGCCACAGGATGCATCCTGAGAGTGAGAGGAAGAAGGCTGTTTTCCATGTGGTGGATGAGAGGACTGGGCAGGTTATCCCTATAAGGACAGACCAGCCTGTGCCTCTGCCTGTGTGGAAGAAGGATGGGAAAGGTAACTATGTAATGGACGAGTATGGCGAAAGGGTGCCTGAAACAGAGACAGATCCGGCTAATCCGGCTACTGTAAGGTACAAGATGGCTCCGAGGGAGTGGAGCTATTTTGTCGAGGAGTCTTCCCGGTGGAATAGGGAGCACTCAGACCAGGCTCCGAGGAATGCTGAGCTTCAGTACTTCATAGAGCAGAACGACATGCAAAGGCTGCAGTTCAAATCCCTTTCAAAGTTCTATGGTGGAATAGAGGAGGTTGAGGAAACAAAAAAGAGCCTTGAAAAGGTGAAGAAGGCATTGACATTTTATGAGGAATTGGAAAAGAATACTCCGCCGGAAGATTTGTGGAAGCTTAAGCAGCAGTCAGGTACACATCCGGAAATGAGGGGGCTTATCCCTCCCGACGACCCGAGACTGCCTACGCAGATATTGAAGGACTTAAAGACAAATTACGAGTCTCTGCTTCAGAGGAGGATTTATTCCGAGCTCAGCTACACCCAGCAGGCTCGTGATATTGAGGAGAGGCAGAAGTACATAAAGCCGATTAAGGAATATGCGATTCAGAAGAGCGCTGACACGATTGCGAGGGCAGGGCTTTTCGCCATGCAGAAGTCTGAGCAGATGAAGACGCCTGAGCCGATTTTTGTTGCGCCTGAAAACATTTTTCCAGAAACTTATGGCAGCCATCCGCAGGAGCTAAGGAGCCTTATAGTGGCTGCCAGGAAGAGCATGGCTCAGGAGCTTGAGAAAAGGCACGGCTATGATTCGCAGCACGCTGCTGAGCTTGCGCAGCAGCACATAAAGGCGACTTTTGACATTGGCCATGGCTACACATGGCGCAAGTACTTTATCGGCGACCCGGACAAGAGCATTGCTGAAAATGACACCTCTTTTAAGCGCTGGCTTCTTGATGAGGTGGAGAAGCTTGCAAGGGACAAGATTATAGGGCACATACACGTTTCTGACAACTTCGGCTATGAGGATGAGCACGTTGATCCGGGCATGGGCAGGGCTCCTATAAAGGAGTTTGTTGAGAGGATGAAGGCGCACGGCATAAAGAACGTGATTGTTGAGCCTGCGCATCAGGACTTCAGGGCCATGCTTGGCGGCTGGCGCCATTTCGGCAGCTCAATCTACGGCGTTGCAAGGCCCGGTGGCGACACATGGTCTGATGTCTGGAGAAGCTACTTTGGCCAGACAGCGCCGCCTTACTTCATTTACGGCGAATCTGCTCCTGACCCTGAGAGCTGGGTGCTTTGGAGCGGGACGAGGATGGAATAATGGGGCTGGAAGACCAAATAGCTGAACAGGGAGCAGGGCAGGGAACAGGTCCAATAAGAACCCTTGTAGAAATAATGGCAATTGGAGCTGGATTGGGTGTGTTTGGTGACTTGATGCTTTTTTCAGTGCCTGAGTTTAGAGAATACCTGCTTGGTGATGCTGGCTTGCAGGAAAAACTGATTTTGTTTGGGCTTCCTGTTTTGGAAGGCGCTTTATTATTGCCGGCAATCGCATACGGTGGTTACGGGCTTCTGAGGGCGGTTGTATATTTTGCCGGTCACTATGTGCGGCAATAACAAAATCAGAAGGAAAACTTTATATATCTATTAACTTTTCTGTTAATTTATTAACTATTTTATTAACTAATGGTGGGTGATTGTGTGGTGGACGCCAAGGTGCATAAGTGGGGTGGCTCAGTGGGGATACTTGTAAGCAGAAAGCAGGCTGAAATTCTCAACTTAAGGGAGGGTGAGGATGTGTCAGTCGAAATCACTAAAAAGGAAAACCCGCTGAAGGAGCTTTTTGGTTCTGGCAGGGCGAATAAAATAACGAGGAAAGAGTTCTTGGAAGCAAGAAAGCTCCTTGAAAGCAAGTGGATGTAAGAATGAAATGCCTGGACACTTACGCCCTTGTAGAGATCCGTGATGGCAACCCTAAGTTTGTATTGCTTCTTGACGAGGATATCATTTTTCCTGACACCACTATGGCTGAATTCTATGCTGTGCTTTACAGGAAGCACGGTTTGCAGACTGCAGAGTACTGGCACGATAAGCTTTGCATGTTTTCAAAGCCTGTTTCTCATGACATTATGCTGAAAGCAGTGAGGTTCAGGATAGATAATAAGAATCAGAACTTTTCATTTTTTGACGCTGTTGGTTATGTGTTCGCAGTTGATAACAAAATGCAGTTTGTCACCGGAGACAAGGAGTTCAGGAACATGCCCGGAGTTGTTTTTATTCAAAAGTGAGCTTTCCTGAGAATAAGTTTTTGTAGAAAACTATATAAACCCGTGTAGCGGTTAATCTTCGTGTAAAAGGGGCGAAACATGGAATTCAGGGTTCAGACAATTGACAATCCGAATCTGGGAAATTACAGCAAGGACGATCTTGGCCTGGCTTATGATTTCTCAAAGAGGATTTATGACGAGTTCGGGAATTTCCTGAAGGCAATCATACTGTTCGGAAGCGTTGCGCGGAACAGGCAGAAGACCGGGGACATTGACCTGCTTGTGATTATTGATGACGTGACCACTGAGCTGAGCCCTGAGATTGTGCAGGCGTACAGGATAATCATAGAGAAAACCGTTGCCGGGACTTCCACTAAGCTGCACGTGACCAGCCTTAAGCTTTCAACCTTCTGGGAATATATCCGCTCAGGGGATCCGATTGGGATAAATATTCTTCGTGAGGGTGTTGCGCTTCTTGACACTGGCTTTTTTGACCCTCTTCATGCCTTGCTTATAAGGGGCAGGATAAGGCCTTCTCCTGAGAGCATCTGGACTTACTTTGCCAGGGCGCCCAAGACCATTCATAACTCCAGGTGGCACGTTCTTCAGGCTGCGTTGGACCTTTACTGGGCTGTGATTGACTCTGCGCATGCAGCCTTGATGAAGCTGGGCGAAACGCCGCCAAGCCCTGACCATGTTGCTGATTTGCTGGAGCAGCGGCTTGTAAGGCAGGGGCTTCTTGACAAAAGGTATGCTGACATAATGAGGTCTTTCTACGTTCTTCAGAAGCAGATTCTTTACCGAGAGGTAAGGGAGCTTTCAGGAGTTCAGTATGACAAGCTGCTTAAGGACGCTCAGGACTTTGTTGCACAGATGGAGAGGTTTATACTGAAGAAGTGAATCTTAGTCCTATCCCATCAGCCAGATTACTGACCACAATATACATGCCTGACATGCCGTAAGCGCGCTTTGAGAGTGCCGCCGCCATTTCTTCTTCCTCTGCTTCAAGTTGGGCTTTTTGTATTATTAGTTCAACCCCTTTTGCTGCGCCAAGAAGGCACATGGCAACGCTTGCAGCAGCAGGGTATGCCCATTTCAATACAAGGCGGTGTTCTCCAATGTAAGCAATATCCCTTGTTATTGTTCTCCCAATTGCGTCTAAATACTTTTTGACAGCAGTCATACCTTGCTCACTGCCTGAGCGGATTGCATTTGGCATGTATGCTGGTGCTGTGTCGTCTGAGTCTGATACGAGCAGAGCACGAGGCTCGGTAATGTGCAGCCATTCAGGGCTTACTGCATAGCTGCCTGATCTCTGTGGGTCTGCAAAAAGTATTGCTGTGTTGATTAGCCCTTCGTAAAAAGGCCCTATAAGAGGGTATGTGCCTCGCATTCCTGTAAACAGCAGTTGCCTGTCATTGCCTTGATATGGGTTCATTCTTGCTATTTTGTCCGTGGCAGAACTTGCGAATGCACTTTCAACGATGCCGGTTAGGCTGTATCTCTCATCTGGCTGCTTTCTAAATAGGTGAACAGCGCTTCTTAGGATTTTCCAGTAAGCCTCAATATGCTGTCTCCTTGAAGCTTCAGAATTATTTGGCCGTCCTTGCTCGTCAAGCTCTTCCAGCATGATTAGTTTGTACTGGTCTGTTCCGAATAACTCTTCCAAGGGCTGCTGAACATCGGCATTCATATTGAAGAATAATATTGGCCTGTACTTATTATTTGTTATTTGAGCAGCCCTGTTTTGTACAGTTATCTTACTCCCTTCTAAGCAGCTTGCCTACAAGCAGCACTGCTATGAACAGGACTGCTATGTTTGCGAGTATCAGCGCCGGTATGTAGTATGGGCTTTCTGTGAGCTTAAAGGGCTTCTTTGTCTCTGCTGGCG
>JACPIG010000033.1 GCA_016188205.1 Candidatus Woesearchaeota archaeon | reverse complement strand
GAGGACTTACTTTTCTCTGAACCTTTATGAGGTGAAGATATGGACTGCCCTGCTTTCCAGGGGTGTTTCAACCGCAGGCGAGCTTTCCGACATAGCCAACGTGCCAAGGTCAAGGAGTTATGATGTTCTTGAGAGCCTGGAGAAGAAGGGCTTTGTTGTGATGAAGTTCGGCAAGCCAATAAAGTACCTGGCGATTGCACCTTCAGAGGTTGTTGAGCGCGTGAAGAAGCACATGAAGTCCGAGACTGATCGCAAGGTTAAGCGGCTTGACGAGCTGAGGGACACTGAAGTGCTCAATGAGCTTAAGACTTTGCACACGCAGGGCATAGAGCTTGTTGAGCCTACTGACCTGTCAGGCAGCCTGAGGGGCAGGCATAACCTTTACAACCACCTTGACCTGATGATAAAGAATGCGGAGGAGTCAGTTACAATTATGACTACTGCCCAGGGCCTGATGAGGAAGATTGAGGGGCTTAAGGGTTCTATGGAGAAGGCTAAGAAGCGCGGAGTCAAGATAAGGATTGCCGCTCCCATAACAAAGGACACTAAGGACGTTCTAAAGGACATTTCTGACGTTGCAGAGGTTCGCCATACTGACAACGGTGCCAGGTTCGACAAGAACGTCCATCCCACTTATGATGTGGGCATCTGGGCAAGCACTCCTTTCTTCGCATCTGCTCTTGAGAACATGTTCAACCAGAACTGGCAGTCTATGAAGCTTGCTGGTGACGTGGCTAAGAAGCTGTGATTGGTATGAATGCCAGCATAGATGCCTTGGTTTCTGGTTTTAATGTTCCTCCGCCTCAAATGGATGGGCTTGGCTATGCCGCTCAAATTCTGGGTTACGCCGTGTCTGTTGCCGTAACGATTTTTGTAGCAGAGTCGGCTTTTGTGGCGGTTCGTGGCATGGCTGAATCTGTAAGGAATATGTACAGAGACCATAAGCAATTCGTGTTGTTTAAAGAGCTGCAAAGAAATCCGGAGATGTTTGATGCAATGTTAGGGAGATATGGTCTGAAACAAAATGCCCCGTAAGTCAAATAATTTTGTGCGATACCTTTAAATATGCTTTTCCTATGCCTTCTGTTTATGTCTGGGGGCGAGGGTAAGGATTTGGGCAGGATAGTTTCTTCTCTTCATCCTTTGGAAAGGAAGGTTCTGCCTTTTGTTGGGAAGCATAATGACGTCAGAAGCCTTGTTGCAGCGTCAGGGCTTTCTGAAACAGAGGTCAGCAGGGCTGTGGGCTGGCTCAGTAGCAAGGGGCTTGTTGAATCTAAGGAGAGTTCCAGGGATGTTGTTGAGCTTGGCTCTAATGGCAAAATATATGCTAAGGATTTGCTTCCTGAAAGGAGGTTTCTGGAAGCCCTGAAAGTGGCTGGCAGCGGCAGCGCTTCCATTTCCGCTGTTAAGAAAACCGCGCGCCTTTCTGATGAGGAGCTCAATATTTGTTTGGGCATTTTGAAAAGAGCAAAGGCAGTTGACATAAGGAAGGACAGGGAGCTTGTTTGCATCATAACTGAGCAGGGCAGGCGTCTTGTAAGTTCCGGCTTTGCTGCTGAATCGTTTATCAGGAAGAGTTTTCCTGTTGATGTTGTTGCTCTCAGCGCTGCTGAAAAATCAGTCCTGTCTGAGCTGAGGTCAAGGAAAGACATTGTCAGGGTTTCTTCAGTTAAGGATGTTCAGGTAACGCTTTCATCTCTGGGCAGGGAGGTGCTTGCCAGAGGTATAGCTGCTGATGTTGCGGACAAAGTTACTTCTGATATGCTCAGGTCTGGCTCGTGGAAAGGAAAAGAGTTTAGAAGGTATGACTTGCTTGCTCCGGTATCAAGGGTTTTTGGCGGCAGGAAGCAGCACTACAGGCGTTTCCTTGAGGATGTACGGGAGAAGTTCATTGCGCTCGGCTTTACAGAGATGACCGGTCCTGTTGTTGAGACTGAGTTCTGGAACATGGACGCGCTTTACATGCCCCAGTTTCATTCTGCAAGGGACATTCATCAGGCGTATTATGTTAAGGAGCCTAAATACTCAAAGTCGCTTCCCAAGGACGTGGTCATGAAGGTTAAGGCTGCTCACGAGACAGGCGTTTCAGAAAGCAGGGGCTGGCGCTACTCATTTGATGTCCAGCGCACTCACCGCCATGTTTTGAGGAGCCAGGACACTTCTATTTCGCCAAGGACTCTTGCAAGCCCTGAGCTTAAGGTTCCTGGCAAGTATTTCCAGATGGTAAGGTGCTTCAGGTATGATGTGATTGACGCAACCCATCTTGCTGATTTCAACCAGATTGGCGGCTTTGTTGTCGGGGAAGGGATTAATTTCAGGCATCTTGTTGGCTTGCTCAGGATGTTTGCCAGGGAGTTTGCTGATGCTGACGAAATCAAGGTAACCCCTGCTTATTTTCCGTTCACCGAGCCCTCAGCAGCCCTGTATGCAAAGCATCCTGAGATTGGGTGGATTGAGCTTGGCGGCAGCGGGATTTTCAGGCCTGAGATGATGCATTCCCTTGGGGTTAAGGAGCCTGTTATTGCGTGGGGCATTGGTGTTGAGCGCGTTGCAATGTTCAAGCTGGGGCTTAAGGACATAAGGCAGCTTTTCAGCCATGACCTGTCATTTTTGAGGAATATTAAGGTGGTTTAATGCCGACAATATCGTTTTCGTTGAAGGACCTGCAGCAGCTTGTTGACAAGAAGCAGAGGGTAAAGATAACTCCTGAGTCGCTTGTTGAGCTTGCGCATTACTGCAAGGGCGAGCTTGAGGGCTATGACAAGAGGGCTGATGAAGTGAGCATTGAGCTTGACGACACAAATCTTCCTTACCTGTGGAGCGTTGAGGGAATAGCGAGGCTTTTTCGCGGCGTTTTCGGGCTTCAGCGGGGCGTTCAGGAAATAAAGGTAGAAAAGGGGAATTATGATGTCATAGTTGACAGGTCTGTTTCTGGAGTCAGGCCTTATATTGCCGGCTTTGTGGCTTCAGGAGGCAGGCTTGATGATTATCTTCTTAAGCAGCTTATCCAGCTTCAGGACAAGCTTGACACAGGTTACGGAAGGAGGCGGCAAAAAGTTTCCATAGGGCTTTATTCAAGCAGGAAGATAAGGTTTCCTGTCCATTACAGGACGTCAGTTCCAGCAGAAACGAGCTTTGTTCCTTTGGGCATGGACAAAAAGCTTAATCTTTCCCAGATTCTTGTGCAGCACCCCAAAGGCAGGGATTATGCGTGGATACTTAAGGGTTTCAGCCAGTATCCGGTTCTTTCGGATGACAGGGGCGAGGTGCTTAGCTTCCCTCCAATTATAAATTCCAATTTCATCGGCAAGCTTGAAGTGGGCGATTCTGACATCTTCTTTGAGGTTACAGGCACTGATGAGGCGGCAATTCTTCTGGTGGCGAACATTTTCGCATATGCCTTGTCTGAGCGCGGCTTCACCATACATTCCGCAAACATCATTCATCCAAAGAGGAAGCTTTCAACCCCGCTCCTTTCGCCAGAGAAGGTTAAGATCAGGAAAGAGGATGTCAGGGCGCTGCTTGGGCTTGAATTAAGCGATTCGCAGGTTAAGGATTTGCTTGAGCGTGCAGGCTACGGTTTCTCCAACTACACAGTAACCATCCCTCCTTACAGGGCTGACATCATGCATCCTTTTGATGTGCTTGAGGATGTCGCAATCATGTACGGCTTTGGCAACATAGAGCCGCAGGAGCTTGAGAGCTACACCGTTGGCCAGAAGCTTCCGATTGTTGGCTTTGCTGACAAGTTCAGGGAGCTTGTAATAGGGCTTGGCTATCAGGAAGTGATGAGCCAGATTCTCTCAAGCAAGGCAGCGCTTTACGAAAAGATGGGCATTAAGGACTTTGGGACTGTTGAGATTGAGCAGTTCATGTCTGAGAGCTTCTCGGTTGTCAGGACGTGGATTGTTCCTGTCCTGCTTGATGTGCTTTCCGGCAACAAGCACGTTGATTTTCCTCAGCGCGTGTTTGAGCAGGGGCTTGTTACAGTGAGGAAAGGCGACATCATTCAGGATTATGAGAAGCTCGCTGTTGTCTCTTCCCATTCTGCAGCAGACTATACCGAGATAAGGCAGGTTGTGGAATACCTCATGAGGCAGTTTGGCATAAAATTTGCAATAAGGGAAGCAGAGCACAGCTCTTTCATTCCAGGCAGGGTTGCTGCCCTTGTTGTCGGCAGGAAGGAGATTGGCTTTTTCGGCGAAATAAGCCCTTCAGTCCTTTCTAACTGGTGCTTGGAGATGCCTGTCGTGGCTGCTGAAATTAACCTTTCAGAATTGTTTGGGATTGTAAGCAGGAAATAGTTTTTCCTGTGGCAACTGGCTTTATCACTTTCACTTGTTTTTCTGCTTCTTTGGTGTTTTCACAGCTGTTTTTTGTTCCTTTCCCTTTGCAGCCCTTGCTTTTCTTGGCTTTTCGCTTTTCGTTTCTGCATTTGCCTTTTTTCCTGCCGTTTCCTTTACGTCTATCCCAAACTTTTTGAGCTCTGCGGAGACAGCTTCGTGGCTTGCGCCTTTTTCTATGCTTGCGACCGAAGGCAATAGCTCAAGGTGCTTTATGTTGCACTTCTTCCTTCTAAGCTGCCCGTCAACCAGGACGTAGTTGTCGTCTATTATGTCAACTATGAGCCCTTTCTTTCCGGCATCGCGTCCTGCTGTTTTTGCAACAAGCCTTCCTGTTTCAATCATGCTCTTGCCCTCATGCCTTAATCACGCATTCATTCTCGCGCTTTCTATTATCCTTCTCCTTGTGCATCTGCTGCACAGCACGCCCCCATACGGCCTTTCAGGCCTTTTCTCTGTCTTCGGCGTGCTTGCCATCTTGTACGGCCTTAATTGTTTCATTCCCATGAGCTCTTTCCCGCAGTTTGAGCAGTAAAGCTTTTTCGGCTTTCTCTTGACGTACGCAACTATTGTTCTTCCCCCAGGGGTTTTTTTGAAAACCCTTCTGAGCGTCCTTGATTTCTGCTTTGATGGTCTCATGGTTTTTGCGAATCGGAAGGGTTATAAAAAGGTTACTTTATTTAGTGCACCTTCAGCACTGCCCTCATCACAAGGCTGAAGATAAGCGAGAGTATTATGTATGCTCCGAGCCATCCTGGCTCCCATCCGAATAGGCTCAGCTGCCCGAACGGTCTTATTGGCTTGTTGTCTATGGTTATGCGCTTCAGCTGGCTGTCTTTCTTTATGGGATATTTATCACCTGTGTTCATGCCAAGGAAGCTTTGCCCCTTTTCAAGCAATGGGTCGCGGTATTCCCAGTGTTCTGTTACTGCCACTTCCCTTGTGTATATCTCGTTTGCTTCGCTGTTTTGGCCGCTGTTGTAGGCGTATTCAAGCTCGTAAGTTCCTTTCTGCCCTTTCAGCTTCCAGCTCACTTTGTCTGCTGCTTTCTGTTTTGCCTCGCTTAGGAGCTGCATTCCCTGCCCTTCGGTAACGTGAAGCTCTATTTCTCCTGATGCGCCTTTCTCAAATGTTGCTGTTGTTGTGAATTCCTCTCCTGGAGCTATTTGCTGGTATGCTATGTTGCCCTGCATCCATCCGAGCACCAGCAGTGCCGGCAGGAGAGTTATTATCATGGGCTTCATTGATGCTCTGAACTGCTCCATTGTTTTTTGCATCAGCTGCTGGTTGATTTCTCCCATTTTCTTTGGGTCCTTCATTCCTTTCATGTCTTTCCTGAGCCTGTCCATGTCTGCTTTTATTGCTGCCATGGCTTTCTGGTCTGTTGTGTATTTGTATATCAGGGTTATTATGAGGGAGACAAAGGCAGAAAGAAGAAGCATGACGGCAAACGGGCCTATTGACAGTATTTGTTGCAGCATTTTCCCACCTTTTTTTATTCTCCCATGAATTTCCTGAGCAAAGGATTCATGTCCATTGCATGCTGTTTTGATATGTCTTCGTAAAGCTTGTATATTATCATTACGGTTAATAGCAGCCCTGTGCCGCTTGTCAGAGCTCCTGATAAGTCTGCTGCGGAGCTTAAAAAGCCGACTGTTATAGCGCCCATTACTGTAAGCGGGTTTATGTATCGGTTCAGGAGGCTTTCCAGCACTCTTTCATCCCTTCTGAAGCCGGGGATTTGAAGCCCTGTGTTTATCATCTGCTGCGCCTGGCTTTTTGCGTCCATGCCTGATGTCTTTACCCAGAATATTGAGAACATGACTGCTCCTGCTATCATGAACAGCATGTAGCTTATTCCGTGAGCTATGTCTATTGGCTGCAGGTTTCCCGTTACGGCAAGGGATAGTATATTTGGGGGGTATAGCCATGCCACGAGCCCTGTGTCCGCTACCGACCCTGCGAATGTTCCGAGTATTGGCTTTCCTGCGTTTTGCAGGAGCCGCGCAAAAAGCTGCACATTCGCCAGGAGAGCAGCCACAAGTATGACTGGTATGTTGCTTGTGTATATGAATGCCAGGGGCCATCTTATTCCGTGCCCCCTTACCATTCCGAATGAGAGCGGTATTTCAACTTTCATTGCCTGCGCGTATATGGCTATTACGAATATTGCAACTGTTGATATTATTGCGAGGATGTTTGCCGTTACTTCCTGCAGGTTTCCCTGCTGCAGGAAGTGCACTATTGCCAGCAGCGCGCCTACAGGAGCTTCTCCTGATAAAAAATACAGCTTTCCTGATGTCGCTATGGGGCTTATCAGCCTCACAACCACTGATTTTGAGACGCCTGCGGCTATGAACAGGCTTATTCCTGAGCCAAAGCCCCATTTGGTCACAACTTCGTCCATGAACAGTATGAGGATTCCGCCGAGGACAAGCTGGAATATTATTATCAGCGGGCTAATTCCGGGCCCTGGCCCGAGCCCTCCGGTCAGGACGTAAACAGCAGCTTCAAACAGGACAAAGAATATGGCAAGCAGCTTCTGCGTTCCCTGGAACATCTTCTTTCCTTCGTGCGTTGTCAGGTCAAACTTTATGACGCCTGAGCCGTTCAGCAGCTGCAATAATATTGAAGCTGTTACTATAGGCCCTATTCCGAGGGACAGGATTGAGCCGAACTCTGCGCCGAGTATTATTGACAGGAATTCAAATTGTGCGAGCGCGTTTGCCCCAAGCCCGTATAGGGGTATCATTCCCATGCCGAAGAACAGGAGGAGTATTATAAGCGTCCATTTAAGGCGCTCTTTGAATGACAGCTTTTTCTGCAGGGGCTTTGATACTTCCGGCAGGTTTGATATTATGCTTTGGTATAGTGGCATTTCAGCTTTCAATAAAAATATTCCACCGGTTTTTTAACCGATGGTAAGTCTTTGTTTGAAATTGATTGGGAATATTTTTATTCTTAGAAATCCGACCGGGCGACCTAAGGGAGCGAACAATCCCAAGTCCCAAATTTGGGCAAATCCCTGTCGGATTTCTATTGAAGCAGCACTTCGCCGCCTGCATTCCTGACTGTTTCTATGGCGCCTGCAGAGGCGGATGCCACTTTTATCACCATTTTTTTTGTTGCTTTCCCCCTTCCGAGGAGCTTGTTGTATCCTTTTTTCCTGAGCTCTATCAGGTATTTTCCGTTATCCTCTTTTGCGGCATTTTCCTTAATAAGGGTTGGCAGCTGCTCTTCCAGGTCTGCTATGTTTACTGCGGATATTTTTATGGCGCGTGTATTAAACCCCCTTTTTCCGAAGTAGTTCTTCTGCTTCCATATGCTTGGCTTTTTGCTGTCTGCCCTCTTGCCTGTTCCTGATTTTCCAGCACCTCCCTTGTGGCCTGAGCCGCGGTGCTTTTTCATTGAGCCCCAGCCGTGTGTGTGGGATGCTCTTTGCCTTGAGTTTTTCTTTCTTTTTCCGGCAGTCATTTTTTCTTTTCCCCTCCGGCCTTTCCAATAAGCGTGATTATGTTGTGCCTGTAAAACCTGCTCTCAGGCAGTTTTGCCCTTGCGATGTCTTCTTCTCTGACTTCCCTGCGCGCTGTGAAGTCTTTCACCTTCCTCAGCATTCCCTCTGTTTCAGGGTTTTTGGCAACGATTACAGAATAGTTTTTCCTGTGAAGCCTGAGCAGCCTAAAGGCAGTTTCAATTTCTTTTCTTATGTTCGCCCTTCCCTTTGTCCTGACTACGGCTATTCTTGTTTCTGCCATTTTTATGCGGATATTTCAGTTTCCCCTTCTTTTACGCCGAGGCTCTCGGCATACCTTTCTGGAAGCTTTGTAGCTATTAGTTTCTTTAGGGCTTCTTCGCACGCTTTTATCAGGTTTATTGTTGTCCTTGTCTGGCCCATGGTTTTTGACCATGCGTCCTTTATGCCTGCTGCCGCAAGCATCTTCTTGCATTCTTCCTGTACAACCAGCCCGGTTCCTTTTGGCGCAGGTATGAGTGATATTTTGACAGAGCCGCATTTCCCTGAGACTTCAAAAGGTATGCTGTGGGCTTCTTTGCATCCGCATTGCCAGCTTCCGCATCCCCTCCTTATCTTTATCAGGTTGAGCTTGGCGTTCCTGATGGCTTTTTCCCTTGCCGGAACAGTTTCCCTGCTTTTCCCCCACCCTATGCCTATGAGGCCGTTTTTGTTGCCTATTGTGACGCATATGGCGAAGCTTGGCTTGTTTCCCTCTGCAGTCTTTTTCTGGGTCTGCTTGAACACTCTTCTTTGGCCCCCGCCGAATTTCCCCTTTGCCTGCCCTATCATCATCATCTCTATTGCTGCGTTCTGTACGAGTGCATCCACTATTTCGGGCTCAAGTATCCTTTCTCCGGTGTCCAGGATTTCTCTGATGCTTTTTATCTGCCCTGCCTTAACTTTTTTCCCAAGCCCTGTTTTTGGCTTCCACTTCTCTGTGGAGAACTGGCTTTTCAGTGTGCTGTCTATCTTCTCTTCCTCTATTGGCGTTACAACCTCTTCCGTGTGCCCGATGGGCGGTGTGTCTGCCATTTCTAGTCCTGATTTTTTAATCCCATAATCTTGGTTTTCACGCTCTCAATTTCCTGTGCTGCGCCTTGTTTCTTCATGTGCGTTCCTGCGAATCGTTCCGGGCTTGGAAACACGGCGCTGTCGTGGCTTATGCTCAGCCCTGCATCCACCATTCCTTTTAATGCGGCATATATTCTTCCGCCTTTGATGTGAACGTGCTTTCCTGTGTCCAGGACGCCTTCTTTGATTCCTTTATTGGCGGCTTTGATTCCTGCCATATAGCCTGTAAGGTATGCCGTGCATATGTTCACGCCCCGAGTCCATCCATGCTTTCTTAGGGCGCTGGAGTCTGCGCTTGCAATGATATTGTCACCTTTTCCTGACATTTCAGCAACCTGGATTATTATCCGCTTTAGTGTTTTCCTGACCACTATCCTCGGCTTGCCTGAAAGCAGCAGGGCAGCTCTTTTCCTGTAGTCTGTTCTGAGCTCCCTTTTCCTTCTGAACTGCACAGCGTATCTTTTGTTCTTCATTTTGTGATTAGTTTCTGCTCATTGACGTACAGCTTCAGGTGCCTTTTGTTCCTGAAAAAGCCGCCTTTTGACTTTCTGTAAAGCATCGTGAATGTCTGGTTGCTTATAAGCCCTCTTGTTTTCATGCTCTGCAGGAATTCCCTCTGCAGCCTTATTCTTCCTATCCAGCTCTTCTTTCCAGGCAGCCTTGCTGTTCGTTTTCCCTTTTTGCTGCCCTGCCCTTTGCGGCGCCCTTTCCTGCGCTGGTCAGCCTTTTTTCTGGCACGGGATTTTGAGCTTCCTTTCTCAGGCACTTTTCGTATTGCCCCTTCTGAAATCAGGGTTCTTATGTCTTCCTTTGTTATGGCTTCCCTTATGTCGCTTATTCTTTCAGGTTCAAGCCTTATCCTGCCTTCAGGGCATTTGAGTAGCTGTCCGGCGAGCCTTTTCTGCATCATCTTGTTTCCCTTTTTGTGAGGAGCTTGTCTTTCTCCCTTTTCTCTGCGTCCTTCAGTTCTTCTTCTTTCAGCTCCTCGCCTTGCTTTTCTTTCGCCTCAGCTTTTTCCGCCGCCTTTTTTGGCTCGCTTTCCTGCTTTGGCGCCGCTTTTCTCTTCGCTTCCTTCTTCAGTTTGTCCTCGATCTTTTTCATTATCTTGGCATGGCTTGTGTTTGCCACAGTTATCCCTTTTTGCTCTGCGGCTTTTAGTATCTCCAGCCTCTTTTTCAGCCCTACGCCGTGCCTTATTACGGCAGCTTCTGCGATTTTGTCAATGGCATCTAAGTTTTTTGCGCTGCTTACAGGAACCCTTCTCATTCCTTTCCTGTCAAGGTGCCTTGTCTGTTTTGGGGAGCCGTAGCCTATCTCTGCCTGTTTCGGATGGCCTTTTTTCCTCATCCTCATCTTTGAGTGCAGCCCCCTCGGCTTTCTCCATTTTCTTGGAAGCTCTTTCCTTTTGTGATAATCCTGAATCAGGAAATCCGGCTTTTTCGCCTTTATCCTTCTCCTTGTTTCAAGCAGTTCTGCGATGCTCTTTGCCGTTGTTTTTGCCGTCATTTTACTTTAGTTCCTTCCCGTCCTTGTTTATGATGAATATGCCGTCCATAAACACGCGCCTGTCAAAGTCAGCCCTCTTTGTGAGCTGCTCTATGGATGCTGCGCACTGTGCTGCGGCTTCCTTGCTCGCTGACCTGACGAGTATCTCCTGCCCCTCCACAGATGCTTTTACCCCTGGGGCTATTCTGGCTGTTCTTGGATGCTTTTCTCCGATGAAGTTTTTGACTGCCAGCTCATTGCCGGTTATGGAAACGCTCATTGGGAAGTGTCCTGAGCATATCTTCAGCTTGTATGTGTGCCCTTCTGTGACGCCTCTTGCCATGTTTTTTATGTGGGCTTTTATTGTCTGTGCTTCCTTCTTGCTTCTTTTGCTGCCCTTGTCATAGGTTATTATTGCGCTGTCCCCTTCCACCTTTATGACTGTCTTGCCTGCTGCAAAAGACTTTTTGTTTTCTCCGTTTGGTCCCTTTAGTGACAGCACTCCATTTTCATATGCCGCATTTACGCTGTCTGGCAGCTTCACCTTTTCTGTTTGAATTTGCGCGTTTTTCATGTTTAGTAGCAGTATGATATGAGCTTTCCCCCAAGCCTTTTCGTTTTCGCCTCTGTATGTGTCATGAGCCCTTTTGATGTTGAGACTATGATAAGCCCGAAGTCCTTTGCCGGAAGGTATACCTTCTCAAACCTCTCAAACTCGCCCTTTTTGACAGGGAATCTGGGCTTTATTGTGCCGCATTTGTTTATCGCGCCTATAAGGGCAACTTTAAGCCTGGTTCCCCTGCTGTCTTTTGTTTCCTCTACGTCGCCGAGGTACATGTTTTCCTTAAGTATGCTGAGCACTCGCTTTACTGTGTTTGATGCGGGCATAAGCGTGCAGTGGTCCTTGCCTGCCTTTTCCGCGTTCATTATTTTTGACATGCTGTTTGCTAGTGTGTCGTTCATCATTTTCATCAGTTAAGTGTATTTTTTGAATCCTATTTTTGTTGCTGTTTCCCTGAAGCATCTTCTGCACATGTGTATGCCGTATTTGCTTATGTGCGCCCTTGTGTTGCCGCATCTCAGGCATGCCTTTGTGAATTTTCCGAACAGCCTTTCTTTCGGCTTGTTGTGCTTCATGAAGTGCTGCAGCTTTACTGGCTTGGATTTGATTTGTTTCAGGGCTTTTTTGTATGAGCTTACCGTCATTCCGCCTCACCGATTTTTGCTCCGAATTCGTTTTTCATAAAGCCTATTGCGTCGTCTTTTGTTACGCAGTGGCTTTTTGCAATTTTTCTCTTTAGCAGCCTTCTCCTTTTTACCCTGTACCCCCTTCTCTCAAGGGTTATGCTTGCCTCAAGCCCCATGACGCCTATTCCTGGGTCGTAGTTTACTCCGGGTATGTCTATGTACTCGTTTATTCCGAATGACACGTTTCCGTTGCCGTCAAACTGGCTTTCACTTAGCTTGTTGTCGTTTGCGCGCAGCAGCCGTGCTATAATCTCTTTTGCGCGGCTTTTCCTTATTGTGAGCTTGCAGCCTATGGGCAGCCCCGGCCTTAGCCCCCAGTTTGGTATTCTTTTCTTTGCTGTTGTCTTTACAGGGTTCTGGCCCGCTATGCTTTTCAGCAGCCTGATTGCCTTTTCAAGCTTTTCAGCGTCTTTCCCGGAGCCTATGTTTAGCGTTAGCTTTTCTATCCGTATTTCACGCATTTTGTTTTCGTTCCCCATTGCACACCTATAAGGAGATGAGTGGCTTGTCTTTTCCTACCGCAAGGGCGAACCTTTTCAGGGTCTCAACTCCGTTGCCGTTTATTTTGACCGTGAGCTTGCTGCCCTTTATGTCCTCAACAGTGCCCAGTGAGCCTGTGTGCTTTCCCCCGAGCAGGTATACTGTTGCCTTTTTTTCAAGCTTTATGTGGCTTTCTATTTTCTGCTCAGGCAGCTTTAGGAGCAGGCTGTCCCCTGTCCTGTATGTTTCTTGTTTCTCTGTTCCTGCTTTCTCTGCAGCAATTATTGTCCTTCCGTCATGAAGCCCGAGTTGCAGCCTGCCTTTTTTCAGCGTTGCCTTGCTGTTTATCCTGCACACCTTCAGCTTCGCCTCATCATGGCTTATTGGCTTCAATGTCAGCTTTCCTTTCTTGTCAAGGAGCATCCTGTAGTTCTCCCCTGTTTCGCTTATTGTGAACGTGTCCATTATGCCTACGGGGTGTCTTGGCTCTGAAATCTTCTTTCCGTCAACGATGATATTATTGTTCCTGACTATCTTGCTGACTTCCCGCGCAGTTGATGCGTGCCTTAGCATGTCCCTTATGATGAGGTTTGCGGGCATTGCCAGCTCCTTGCTTTTTGCCGGCAGGGGCCTTGTTATGAATTTGGATGTTTTCCTCTCCACAGGCCATGATTTTGGCGCTGCAAGCCGCTTCATGTGCTTTTTCATTTAATCCTCACCTTCATTCTCCTCTTGTCTTCCTGGTTTAGCTCTGTCAGCATTATGTTTGAGGGGTCTATCGGGTAAAGCGCCTTTGTTCCGTCTTTTCTTTGTGTTTCTATTCCGCTCAGGTATACTGAGCCGAGTTTTATGCTGGCCTTCTCTATTCTCCCTGTCTTGCCCCTGAACTGCCCCCTCATGACCTTTGCAGTGTCTCCCTTCCTTATCTCCAGCGCCCTTTTTTTGTGCTTCTCCTTCAGCTGTTTTGACAGGTGCGCAGAAAGCAGTTTCCTTTTTGTGTGCAGTGGAGAGTTGTATCTGTATTTCCTCTGTTTGGATGGTTTTTTGCTCGCCTTCCAGCTTTGTGAAAAAGTCCTTTTCATCTTACACCATTACACTTCTTTACACCGCTTGCCCATTCCACCACAAACCACATACTACAAACCACCTACACTATCAGGCTTGCAACCTTTGATATGCCGGGCCACCTGTCAGCAGCTTCTTTTGCTATCGGCCCCTTGAATATTGTCCCTTTTGGGTTGCCTTTGTCGTCTTTGAGCACTGCTGCCGCGTTGTCTTCAAACTTTACGCGCATGCCGTCTGCCCTTCTGTACTCCTTTTTCTGCCTGACTATGATTGCGAACACGACTTGTTTCCTCATTTCCGGAGTTCCCTTCTTTACAGATGCAAGTATGAGGTCTGCAACGCCGCATGAGGGCTTCATGCCTTTCACTGTTTTAGACCCTTTCACCGATACAACCCTGATGATCTTTGCGCCTGAGTTGTCGCACGTCGCTATCAGGCTTCCGTGGTTTATCGGCTTTGTCAGGTTGGCTTTTACCGGCTGCATTTTTTCTCCTTTGTTTCCTAAAGCTTTTTGATTATGACGAACTTCTTTGTCTTGCTGAGCGGCCTGCATTCTGACACAGTCACTTTGTCGCCTTCCTTTGCCGATATGCAGTCCGGGTTATGCGCTTTCAGGCTTGTGAACCTTTTTTCGTATCTCTGGTATTTCCTTACCTTCTCCCTTCTTTCCAGGGAGAAGCTTGCTGTTTTTCTCATCTTTGCCGATGTTATGCTGCCTGTGAGCATTCTTCCCCTTATCTTGAGGCTGCCGTGGAACGGGCAGTTTTTGTCATCGCATCCGGTTTTATTTTCGTCTTTCATCTTGTCCTTTTAAGTCGCTATCGTGCCCGGGGAGAACCCCATGTCTATCAGGTGCCTTTTGACCTTGCCCTTGTGGGCGCCCTGCAGCTCTATTTTTCCGTCTTTCACTGTTCCTCCGCATGCAAGCTTTGATTTAAGCGACTTGGCGACTTCCTTTATGTCTATTTCTTTCTGGTTCAGCCCTTCTATTATGGTGCAGGTCTTCCCGAATTTTTTGTTCTCCAGGTATACCTTTATCTGCTGGCTTTCTTTCGCTATTGATTCGCAGACGCATATGGGCTTTGGCAGCCCACAGCGCGGGCATATTTCGTTCATGCTTTCTTTTCGTTCCTCCTGATTGTTGTCAGTATTCTTGCTATTGTCTTTTTTACCTGCTTTACCTGCCCCGGGCTTTTTGGAGCTGCTTTCATGGCTATCTGGGCGTTGCTTTTAAGCAGCTCCTTTCTCAGTTCCGTGAGCTTTGTCTTCAGCTCGCCATCAGGCATTGCCTGCAGTTCCTTGTTTTTCATCTTCCTTGGCTTCCTCGCTTACAGCTATCGGTTCCTTGAGCAGCTCTATGTTGTCTGGCAGGGCTATTCCTGGAGGCATTATGCTGACTTTTATGCCTATGGTGCCCGGCTTGAGCTTTGCTGTGCCGTATGCCTTTCTTACCTGCTCCACAGCTATGTCCCCGCACTTCTTTATGTAGCCCCCGTAGACTCGCCAGCTTCTTGCCCTTTTGCTCGGTATTTTTCCTCCCAGCTTTATCTCAACTCCTATTGCGCCCGCGTTCAGCGCGTCCTCCAGCGCCTTGTGCATTATTCCTTTGAAGCGCTTCGCGCCGAATCTCTCCAGTGAGTTGGCTATTTTCTCTGCAACAACCTGCGCGTCCAAGTTCGGGTATTCCACTTCGCTTATCTCTATCTGCGGGTTTTCAAGATTGAACCGTTTCTTTAGCGTCTTTGTAAGCTCTGTTATGTTCTGGCCTTTCCTCCCGACAACCAGGCCCGGCCTTGATGTGTAAACTATTATCTTTTCACCCAGGGGGGTTCTTATGAGCTTTGTGTGGCTATGCCCTACGTTCCTCAGGTTTTCTGATATGAATTCCTGTATCTGGAACTCCTTCATCTTCTGGGATACAAAATCTCGTTCAATCATTTTTTCTCCTTTACAACAACTTCTATGTGTGTTCTTTTCATGGTTGTTCTTCGTTTCCTTCCGTAGTGGGACTGCTTTGCTGCTTTCTGGGCGCTTATGTGCTTTATGACGAGCTTGTTTGTGTCAAGCCCCTTGTGCTGGGCGTTTGCCTGGGCATCCTCAAGCACCTTTATTATCTCCGCGCACGTTTTTTGCGGATACCTGCCTGCTGCCATTCCCGGCCTGTGCCCCACGCCGCCTCTGTTGTAGCGCCTGTAAGGGACTGCCGCGAGCCCCTGAACGACTCTGTTGAGCCTGCTTATTGAATCCTGAACCCCCCTGCCCCTTATGTGGCTGCACACCTCTACAGACTGCTTGAATGATATTGGCATGGCCATCCCGACTGCCTTTGCCTCGTTCTGTTCTGTTTTTGCCGAGTATTTGTAATCCATTTTTTTATTCTCCTAATTCCTATTTCACTGACAGGCTTGCGCTGCTTCTTGTAGCGCCTATTCCGGGCGCGTGGTGCTGGACTCTTTTTCTGGTGAATATGAATTCGCCGAGGTAATGCCCGAGCATTTCAGGCATTATGGTCATCGGTATGAATTCTTTGCCGTTGTGAACCCTTATCGTCCTGTTTACCATCTCAGGCAGTATTATCATGGCGCGGAGGTGAGTCTTTGCCGGTTTTCCCTTTTTTAGCTTTTCAAGGACCTTTTTCTGCATCTCCTGAACGCCTTGCTTCAGGCTTCTTCTCTGTCTTGACGGCAGAAGCCCGCAGAATTCCTTGTAGCTCATTGCCTGAAGCTCGCCAAGCGTTTTCCCCCTGTATGTGAATTCTTTTCTTGCCATTTTGTTTTTGCCGTCTTGCTTTTTTCTTTACATTCTTCTTTACTTTCTTCCGGTCCTTCTGGGCCTTATCAGCCCGACCTTTGCTCCCGGAGGAGCGTGGCGCCTCGCTATTGTTACTTTGCCTTTCTTTGACGTCCTTGACCCTCCGAATGGGTGGTTTACGGCGTTCATTGCGAGCGCGCTCACTCTCGGATAAAGCTTGTTTCTCGCCCTCATCTTGTGCCACATTTTTCCTGCTTTCAGGAATGGTTTTTCTGTCCTTCCGCTTCCTGCCACTATGCCTACTGACGCCCTGCATTTGGGGTCAAAGTCCCTTATCTTGCGTGATGGCAGCATTACCTGCACCTTTCCGCCTGCTTTTGACTGGATTTTTGCGAATGTGCCTGATGCCCTTGCGAATTTTCCCCCGTCTCCTGGGTGGCTTTCCAGGTTGAATACGGCTGTTCCTTCAGGTATGTTTCCGAGCTCTGTCACGTTTCCTTCTTTTGGCTCAGCGTCTTTCCCGTAATCTATTGTGTCGCCGGTCTTTATTCCATGCGGCGCTATCATGAGGGATTCCTCACCCCCAAACACGACTTTCGCTATTGGCGCAGTGTGCCCTGCTGAGTTAAGTATGTCCATGACAACGCCCTGCTCCTTGCCCACATTTTCGTCAGCGTGCTTGTATTTTATGTCGCCTATGAACCTGAAGCTTGGCGCTCTGTAAGTCATGCTTCCTTTTCCGCGCTTCTGCTGTATCAGGTTTTTTCCCATTTTAAGCCATTTAAGCCATATAACCCATATAAGCACTACATTAGCCCGAGCTGTGTCGCCACCTCTATTGCAGGAGTTTCAGGCTTCAGCTTTACATATGCCCGTTTCATGCCTTTGCTTGTCACTGTCACGTTTACGCCTGTTACCTTGACGTTGAACAGCTTCTCAACAGCTTCCTTAATTCCTTTCTTGGTTGATTTCGGGTCTACTGCGAATATGAGCTTGTTCTCAGCTTCCATCATCCTTATGCTTCTTTCAGTTGAAAGAGGGTGTCTGATTGTTTTGTATGGTTCCATTTTAACCTGAAAGCTGTCTCAAAACCAATTCTTCAACCTTAAGTTCTAGGTCGTCTGTGTGCAGCCTTATCTGATCTGCCGAAAGGGTTGTTGTTGCCCCTGCAAAATTTGCAAAAAGTCCAGGGTCAAGGCAGCTTGCAGACTGATAGCATACACTCGCATTTCTTTTTGCGGAGTAATGGTAGCTTACCATTGCTAATCCATCTGGAATAATCACTTGCGCTTCAGCAGTCAAATACCTCCTAGGCGTGCCTGTCAAATTAAACCATAGTGGCGCTCTTGTACGAAAATCCATAGTGCATATTCTTGGACTATAGTGGTGACCATCAACTATACCCGTCACGAAGTATCCGCCGGATAGGTGCCCTTGCGGGAAATGTGTCCTTACTGCCCCTAAAAATCCAGCCAATTTTAGTTCTGTAGTCCAATTTATTGCATACTCAGGCCCGTCTTCACTTAATGTAAATGGCCCGTAAACCGCTACCAGTGTGCCTATCATTTTTATTCAAAAAGCCTCTCCTTGCCTAATCTTTCTATCGCGCTCTCTGTGAACAGTGTCATTCTTCCTGGCGCTGTTCCTGGGGCGAGCAGCTCTGCATTTAGCCTGTTAACCTCAACTATTTCTATTCCGGGCAGGTTTCTTGCCGCCTTCATCAGCTCGCAGCTTTTTGCCACGACGAGCAGCAGCCCTTTTTTTGTTACGTATCTTCTTCCCCTCATCTTTCCCTTGCCTGCCCTTATTGTTTTCTTTGATGCCCTTATAAGCTCGTCTTCAAATCCGATGCCTGCGAGTGCCTTTGCAGCTTCTTTTGTTTTCTGTATTGTCTCTGCCCCGCTGCCAAGAACGAATGGGTATGCCTCAGGCGCTTTGTGCCCTCTTGCCGCAACCAGCTCCTTATTCAGGGTTGCTGCGATTGCAGACCTTATTGCCTTCCTGTTTTCCTGCTTGTTTATTTTCTGCGCCCATATTTTCTCGGCTTTCGGCGGGTGGGCTCTTCTTCCGCCAACTGTTCCTGGCGCGAATGCGCCCATCCACATAAAGCGCCTTCCGCTCCTGCTCATTGTCTTTCTTGGCACTCTGGATATTCCCATTCCGTATGAGCCTTTGTAGTTTCGCCTTCTTCTCGATATCTTTGCAGACTGCCTTTTTCCTGCTGTCGGCTTGGCACCGTACGGCTGCCTCTTGTTTGCCTGCAGTGCCAGTACAGCTCTTTTTATCAGGTCCCTGTTTACCGGCTCTGAAAACTGCTGTGGCAGCTCTATAGAGCCTTTTTCTGTCTTGTCCAGCCCCATTATACTGAGTTTCATCTTTCCCATTGCTTATTTTCCCTGTTTTGACTGAAGGCTTATATGCGTTATCTGCGGTGCGTGCTCAGGCACTAATTTATCGTGTCTCGCTGCATGCATGAGCTTCACCAGCCTTTTTCTCGCTCCCTGAACAGAGCCTTTGAGCAGCATATACTGGTTCCTGACAACTCCGTATTGCAGGAACCCGCCTTTTACGTCTATGCCTTTCGCGCTGTCTGCCATCTTTATAATCCACTTGTTTCTTTCCAGCCTGTTGTGATAGCCCATTTTGCCTGCATGCGCAACTGTCCAGCTCCTGTTGCCTGTCCACGGGCCTAAGTTGCCTGGACCGCGCCTTCCTTTCTCTGATTTGTGTGGCCGCAGTGTAACTCCGAACCTCTTTACAGGCCCCTGGAAGCCCTTGCCTTTTGTTACTGCATACACATCTACTTGCTGCCCTTCCCTGAATACGTCCTGGAGCTTCACTTCCTTTCCAAGGGCGTGTTTTGCATACTCAAGCTGTGCCTGCACGTTGCCGCCTATCGCCATCTCAAACAGTTCAGGATGCTTCTTGCCTGTGCCTGTCAGTTTAGGCTGCGTCTCCACATTCACTCTTACGGCAGCGTAGCTGCCAATTTCTTTTTCATATTCCGGGAGCTTTTCCCCATCAGCTTTCTCTGCAGCATGCTCAGCTGCCAGCTTAAGCCCGTAAGGCGTTTGCCTGTACAGGCGTATTGACGCCACTTTTAGGGGCGGGCATTCAATGACTGTCAGGGGCATGAATATCTCGTTGCCTTTTGTGTGGGATGCTGGCCTGTTGTCTATCGCTATTGCGTGCGTCATGCCAACCTTGTAGCCTGCAAACCCGGAGAGTCTTGGCTCTTTCAGCTCAGGATGATGCCTTATCCTGCTGTGCTGCCTTCTCGCCCTCTTTCTGGGCCAGAACTGCAGGCTTCCGTGCCTTGGGTTTCTTGTTGTTGCCATGTTGCATAAAAGCAGCTATTGATAAATAGCCGCAGTTACTTTTCCAAAAAAAGCCTTTTCGTAGAATCTTTTCTAGAATAAGGCATTCTGCCAGAAAAGATCCTTTTTCAGGCTCTGTAAGGCGTATCTAACATTTGTTAAATACTGTTTTTGGGGGAAACCTGCGCTATTTATAAAGGTTGCCTTTCAGTTTTATTGCTTCAAATGGGTTCAATACCCCACGCTTGCTGCGCCTCGAAAACCAATTTGAAGCTTAAAAAATCCAAACTCTTCTAAAAAATACCCAGGAACTTACTCTGATTGGGATTTTTTCTTGATTTCAGTCACTTCCCCGACATAATCAGACAGCAGCTCGTGGCGTATTTCTGTCTCAGAGAAAGAGCCCTTTGCCATGAGCCACATGAGCTTCACCTCAGTCGCCACATCTGTCAGGTCCATGGCTGGTATTGCCCCGGCTTCTATCGCCATAACAGCGCACTCGTCATTTACTTCCTTGTACGCGTTCCCGCCCAGGAATTTTGATGAAACAACAACCGGCACCTTGTATTTGCCCACTATTCTTTTTATGAATGGTATGAATGAGTACTCGCCTTCAGTGGGCACTGAGCCTGCTCCATGGGACTTGAGGATGATGCCGCGGCACTTCCCTGCCAGTATAAGCGATTCCATCATGCTCGGAAGCTGCCCTGGCGTCAGGTCTATGCTTACGATGGATGTGTTGAAGTGCGGATTAAGTTCTAAGGCAGCAGCTTTATTATCAGCTTTTCTTATGAAAAGGCTGTTGAAATGTATGCCTGTTGATGTTATTTGCCCGAGCGTTGGGAAAGCAGGGGAATTAAAGGCGCGGAACTCGGCTTCGCTTACCTTCACAGCCCTGCATCCCCGCAGTATGAGGTCGCTGAAGACAATCATCACTTCTGCAATGCTTTGCTCCGCCGCCTCAACTGCCGCCTTTACCGCATTCTCAAAATTAAACCTTGCGTCATTCCCGTAAACAGTCAGTGGAAGCTGTGAGCCTGTAATGATGACTGGCTTTTTCAGCCCGCGCCCCAGCGCAAACGCCAGCGCAGAAGCCGTATAAGCCATGGTGTTTGTCCCGTGGGTGATTACGAACCCGTCATATTCGTCGTGATGCTCATAAATGTAGATTGCCAGCTTTGTCCAGTCGTCTGGCGTGACATTCGTGCTGTCTTTGTTTGACAGGACTTCCATGGAAATGTCGGCAAATTCCGTCAGCCTTGGAACGAAGCTTACAAGCTCTTCAACATTCTCTGCCGGCATGACTACTTTTCTCACAGGATCGACTACCATGACTATGGTGCCGCCATATCCGATTATGTGTATCTTTTTCTTCTTCGCCATGTTGTACCATAAGTTATGGGGGGTTATTATAAAAAGTTTGTCAAACGCAGGGCTTCAAAGTCGCCGCAAGCACAATATTTTTAAACCTGAAGGAAATATTAGACGTATGATTCCTTTGTATGCGAGCATGGCTTTTCCTGATCCGGCAACAGGCGAGTATCAGGGCGCTGGGGCTTTTGTCCCGGTAACTATGCGTGTTAATGATGAAGGACTCTTGGTTATGCTTCGTGCAATGGGCGCTCCTATGAGCATTGGAGAACTTCTGCGTGATTTTACTCCGGCTAATCGTGGCGGTTTGGATCAGCTCATTATATTTGAGTATGGAAAAAGTTTGGCTCAAGAGGAACTTGCTGGGTTTAACTTGGTAAGAGCTGCACAACAAGATATGTTGGGAATAGCGGGTTCTGATGGTGTGTGTACTTTGGAAGAAGCGCATATCCGTCCTTCAACAACAAGAGCCGGTCACTATGACTTGCAGGCAGTAATTATCGGTTACACAAGAAACAGCTAACAATCATAGCGTTTCTTTGCATGCATACTAAGCTCTCATCTTCCTCTTGGCAAACACAACAGGATTCTTGCAACGGCTGCATATTTCTTCATGGCACTTTATTCCCATGTCCGCGTAGTAGCCCGGGTTGATGCAGTTTGGAGGCAGCGCTTTTTTCTTCTTCTGCCTGAAGTATGAGAGGTGGCTGTTTATGTGCGCATCGTTCAGCGGCGGCTTGTTCCTCTGGTTCCAGTCCTTTACTGCGTTCTCTATGTCCTTGTATTCCCATCCTGTGCTCGCAAGGAAGTTTGTGAGTATGAACAGCGCCCTTTTCCTTCCGTCCTCAAGCCCTGCAAGTATCTTTTGCATGCACGGCGGGAAGTACTGCTGCGGTATTGCTCCCTCTGTTTCTGAATATTCCACTCGTTTACGTTCTTCTATGTCGCCTACAGGTGGTATTGGCCAGCCTTCTTTGTTGCCTTCTTTGATTGCCTTGGATGCTTGCACAAACAGATCCTTTGCCTCGTTTGCAGCCGCTTTGCTTCTGTCCAGGAACCTGTATTTTGGCACTTGTATGCCTGCGGTGGTTGCTTCTTGTTTTTCAAACTCCATTATCCTTTCAGGATTTATGGGCACGGAGACAAGCCCCGACTTTTCGTGTAGGCTGTACGGCACCCTGTAAAGGTGCCTGCTTGATATCAGCACCGTGTCTATGTTGAGGAACGACTCTATGTACTTTGAAACCTTGTCCTGTGCTGTTGCAATTGTGTCTTTTGCATTTACATTGTATCCCTGCGGTATTTCCTTCCCTGTTTTTTCCTTTATCACAGAGATGTTGTTGTCTTCCATTTCCAATAATCTTTTTACAACCTTTCTCTTTATTTCCTCCTTTATGTAAGTCGCAACATCCCTTGCAGCTTCCGGGAACATAAGCCGCGCTTCCTTTCCCCCTATATTGTCAGGGAACGCCTCAAATGGGATTCCTATGTGGAAGCCCTTGTTGCCGCTGAACTTCACGCTTATTGACGTTATGTCCAGGCGCTTCAGTTTTCGGGATATCTCGTCTGCCGTTATCTTTGAATACTCAAGGAACGCGCAGTCTATGTCCAGAACAAGGTCCCAGCCTGTCCTGAGCTCGTCAAGCTCTGCCCTGCCCATCCCTGCGCTCAGCCTTGACGGGTAGCTCCACATCTCTTCTGAAACGTGGAATGAGGTTGCCCCTTTCTTTGCAAGCTCAAGTATGTCTTTCGGGTACTTCAGCACGTCAGGTCTCTGCCCGAATTCCTCTCCGAACTTAGCAACAGCTTCCTTGTTCTGTGCCGCATAGATTATTTCTTCCTGTATCTCTGCTCTTTTGTAGTGCCTCAGCGCCGTGCCTATGTCTATCATGAAGGTCAGTGTTATTTTGGATATTATATAATAGTTGCGGCTGGTTTCATGGCGTTTATCTCAGCATAAAATTTAAAAAGCGCACCTTATTCATAGTAGTTCTTATGACAAGTTTAGCTCAGGTTTCGCAAGAGGCTTCTTATGCATATACAGGGCGTGTCTCGTTGACAGGTGGCGTGCTTGTGATGGGTCTGACTGCTTATGGGAGAAGCCCTTCTGAAGCTCACCAGCTTAATACTTTTATGCAGTATGTGATACCATTAACGGTTCAATTGTTGTCACACCACCTAATAGACGGTTTGGAAGCGAGAGTGACTGAAGGCACGCAAGAACTGGACATGAACGAACCTGAGAGCTCAGAATTTAAGATTGAGGTCCGCCCGTTGAGTGGCTCAATTGAGACTGTCGCAAGAGCTCAACGGTATGGAGCTGACCCGACAAGTACAGGTTTCGTTTCAGCAGATCATGAATCCGT
>JACPIG010000030.1 GCA_016188205.1 Candidatus Woesearchaeota archaeon | reverse complement strand
TTATATATGGGTGGGCAACAATGCTTGAAGATGCAGGATAAGCCAATATTTGTCCGTATGCTTGGCGACACGCCCAAGGTGAGGATTCTTAACTACCTTATACGTGTCAGGGGCTTGGATTTCTCAATGTCAGATATAGCCAGGAACAGTGATGTGGGCTGGGCAACGCTGAACAGGCTGTGGGGAGAGTTTGAGTCTGCTGGAATTGTTGTGCATACAAGAAGGGTTGGAAAAGCTAAGCTCTACAAGCTCAATGAGGGCAACCCTTTTGTAAAAGAGTTCGTAAGGCTGTTCAAGAGGTTGTTTGTGGTTGAGACTGAAATGTTTTTTGCCAGGCATAAGGAGCTTGTCATGGTGCCTTAAGTCCAAGGGCATTCTCTACAGCCTTCATGGCATTCTCCCTGTTTCTCGGAAACGATGCCACGCTTATCCTTATGTGGTAGCAGTTGCCGCTGTCAGTTACCCAGTATTCATTTTTCATCAGCTTTTCCTTGTCAAGCCGCATGAAGAAGTTGAGCTTTTCGTCAAGCCTTGATTCCTTCTGCCTGATGAGCAGCCCCTTTTGCCTTTCCCCGAGATTTTCCTTCAGGAAGTCCAGAAAGGCGTTTATGTGCCTGTCCTTGGCAAGGCTTATCTCCATTATTGTTATTTTCTTCTCGTTAAATCCTGTTGCCGCCTTTTTCTGCACAGCTATTCTCTCCTTTTCAATGTCAAGGGGAACAAGCTGCTTCAGCTTTTCCTCTATTTCTTCAGCATTCTCGTCTTCCTTTGCGAACACGCTTATCCTTACGTTGTTGGCAAGCTTCATTTTCTGTTAACACTTCGTGTTAAGTCAAGTTTCTAAAGATTTTAATGGTGCGACGCCTTTCCTTCGGAAAGGCTCTGGGGGTGCAATTTGGCTTTAGCCAAATGCACATTTGAGCTTTGCTCAAATTGTGTCCGAAGGAACAACCCTCCCCCAGCGCACCACTAAACTGCTGCCCACGGTGCAGCGGCAGGTCAGTCGCTGGCGAAGGGTACTTGCGAGTGAGCGCGTGTGCTCACTCGCTCACAAGTCACTGGGTTGCCCCCTTCGGGGTGCTGAGAGCTTTTGCAGCAGCAAAAGCGTCCAGCCATTGTTGTTGCTTTCACTTTCGAATTCGGACACTTAACTTTACTTCTTCGCACTTCGCAAACCTTTATATAGGTTTATATTTATTTCTTCTGCATGAAGCACAGCATTCAGGTTACTGCTTTTCTGCTGTCGGTTTTCCTTCTTGCGCAGCTTGTGGGGCTTAAGGTTGTTGATAATTACATTGACAGGGAAGCTACTGCAAAGAGCGGCATTGCCACTTATAAGGCGCTGCCTTACAGCATTGAGCGCCCTGACATAAGGCCTGAGCTGTCTGCGTGGTTTATTTTCGCAGCTATAATAATCGGCACTCTTATTCTTCTGCTTTTTATTAAGTTTGAGAAAGTCAGCTTCTGGCGCTTGTGGTTTTTTCTCAGCGTCATTGTCACTTTAAGCATTTCCCTGGCATCCTTTATTCCGGCTGCTGCCGCCTTTGTTCTGAGTTTTGTTTTTTCAGTGTGGAAGGTCTTCAGGCCAAACGTAGTGGTCCATAATCTGACCGAGGTCTTTATTTATGGCGGCTTGGCTGCAATCTTCGTTCCCATTATGAATCTGGCAGCCGCCTTCATTCTTCTCATAATAATCTCCGCTTATGACATTTTTGCAGTATGGCAGAGCAGGCACATGGTAAAGCTTGCAAAATTCCAGACTGCTTCCAATGTGTTTGCAGGGATTTATGTTCCGGGAGGTCGGTCAGTTTCTTCTTCATCTTCCTCGGCCGCTGTTTCAGATAAAAGGAGAGCATCCAAACCCAAAACTTCGGCTTCTGTCAGGGGCGCTGTTCTTGGCGGCGGAGACATTGGCTTTCCGCTCATCTTTGCAGGCGTTGTTATGAAAAGCTTCAGTTTTCTTCAGGTCATGGTAATCCCTGCCATGGCTGCTGTGGTTCTGCTTGGCCTTCTCGTTTTCGGGAAAAAGGATAAATTTTATCCTGCAATGCCTTTCATCAGCGCAGCATGCTTTATAGGGTATGTGATAATTGCTTACGTGT
>JACPIG010000029.1 GCA_016188205.1 Candidatus Woesearchaeota archaeon | reverse complement strand
CAAAGCCGCTTACACTTTCATTCAACCTTAAGGTAACTACGCCCATTTTGATTACAAAATAGGTGTTTGTAATCACAGGTTAATAAGGTTTATTGTTCTGCAGAATACGTGTTGCTTTGCTAATATTTAGGGATTTGCTGCAAAGTCAGCATCTACCAAAAGACCTTTTGGCCCGTATATACCGCCTCCCCCTTTATTCTCCCCAAAATAGGTTGTATTGCCTGGAGGAGACCTGGCTATCGTGACATCGAATCTGTTTGCTTGTTCATAGCTGCCGGGTTCAAGAAAAGTGCCTCCAATAGCAACGGCTGCTACGCGTTCTGTTCCCTTTACCGTTCTCCCATCACAAGTGAAGTCATATACGACTGTTCCTACGCTAAATGGCGGCTTAGATTCACCTTCTGCCCTCTGCAAAACCTGCCCGTTAAGATAGCAGTTTTTAAAGGTCTGTACTCTGACTCTATTTACATCAGAACCGTCAGAACATCCTACAAGAACAGCCAGCCCTACTGCCAAGGCACTGCCAACTATAGCGTCTAATCGTTTCATACGAAGCGGTAACTGATTCTCATATATAAATCTTTTTATTCGTAACTATGGTTTAGTGGTGAATATGGTGCACGCCTAAAAAAACTGCTCCAGCTTCCTGTCTGACTCAAGCTCCTCCTTCAATACTTCCTTGACGCCTTTCTGGCGCATAAGGGCATTAAGAAGCCTGCTGCCTGAGCGCTTGGTCAGGATTTCCTCCAGCGCCTTTGCAAGCCTTTCGGGCTGCTTCAGCGAGGATATGCGGAGAAGCTCAACAAGGAGCTGCTCGTTGGACTGCTTCCTGAAAACCCTCTTTGAGGTTTCCTGCATAAGAAGCTCCTTTATCAATTCTTCCCTGGCAGGAGTTGTCATGGACTTGTGCACAGACTGCATTCCGAGGAGCGCTGAAAGCCTCGATGGGTGGCTCAGCAAAAGGTACTTTATGAGCTGCAGAGTCCTCACAGTCTGGCTCCTATAGCGCTGCTTGTCCAGGCTGTTGACAACATCAAAGAGCACGTCCTCAAACTTGACAATGTTGACGCCTTCAAGGTTGATGTTGTGGAAGTTTGTTACGAGCACCTTCTCGTAGCTGCAAGGCCTGCCAAGCGACTCGCTGATTGCTGCCTCAACCGCCTTAACGACGTTCCTGTCGCTAAACAGCCTGCTTAATTCAGACCTGTCCTTCTCAACCAGGATATTGCCTGAGATGGAACAAGTGACTTCCACGTGCATGACGTAAGGCGCATCCTTCTTCTGCTTCACAGCAACAAAGTCAACAACCCTTGAACCCGCATTTATGCTGTTAATAGTGAGAAATCCCTTCCTGTTGAGCCACATATTCACTATCTCTCGTTCAGGACTCATCAAAAGCCACCCCTGACACGGATACTGAGGCAAGTATATAAATTTTGTTTGATGCCCTTTGCATTCGTTTCTTAGCGGCGGCTGTGTAAAATGGCTTTTGGAACTGAAGGAACTTTTGCATGCCACCGCTAAATTAGAAGCGGCAATTAAAGCTTGCCGGTTAAAAGCCGTGTTTCCCCAATAAATTACTCAATGCCCTCTACATTCCCTTAAAGAGATTCATCATTTCAGCAGTATTCAGAATTTTAATGGCGTTTTGCCTCTTTAGCTTTTTATCATCAGACCAAATCACGCTTTTTGGGTAAGCCAGCGCGCACGCTATAAAAAGGGCATCGTCCAAATCTATATCCCTCACAAGTTCTATAGCCCGCTCTTTGTGGGCTTCCAACACTTCTTCAGGAACAACTACGACTTTTTCCAAGATCAGCTGAAGCAGTTTTTCAAAAGTTTGAATCCAGAACTATCCTCATGGGCAAGGGTTCGTATTTTCCTGTTGAAGTCCTCCACATCCCTTTGCGTCAGCCTGCTTTTTTGAGCAAGCTTCTCAGCGAGCTTCATTGCTTCTATCTTTTCAATTATCGCTTTTCTGGCAACTTCGCTCCACCTTACCTCCGGAAAGAGCCTCATTTCCTCATGTACGTTGTTCGGTATTGACAGCGTCATGTTTCCCATGTTTATCACCCACCACGTATATATGTGATGACACATATATAAACATTGCGGTTTTGAAGCTGGCTTTATTCAATAGAAATCCGGCAGAACAGCTTAAACCGCCTTAAGCACAACCGCAGTCTCAGTCCTCTCAATGCCGGGAATGCTCCTCAGGTATTTTATGACGAAGTCGTTGAGCTCATCAACAGTCTTCACCCTGACCCTGGCAATAAGGTCCCTTGAGCCAGTGATTATGTACACTTCCTGCACGCTCTGGTGCCGCTTCACCTTGACAGCCAGCTCCTCCTGATTGAGGACTGTGCCATCAGGAAGATGATACATGACTGCCATCAGGATAAAGGCGGTTATGTTCCCAAGCCGCTTGTCATCAATAACCGCCGTGTAGCCCTTTATTATGCCGCTGGTTTCCAGCTTTTTAATCCTGTTGTGGACGGTTGTGATGGGTATCCGCGTCTTCCTTGAAATCTGCTGCGTTGAAAGCTTGCTGTTCTCCTGAAGCGCGCCCAGGATTGTGTAGTCCTTGTCGTCTATGGTTTTCATTTTTGTGTAGTACTTATCGTCTATGGTTTTCATTTCGGTCACGTGTTTGGAATACTTATTCCGTTTGTATATATAAATCTTGTGGTTTTTGGGCATAAAAAGGGGATAAACTTATTAATAAGTGGAATACTATTTCTCAGTGGTGATTAAAGCGCCTGTCTTTTGGGGGTGGCGCAATCAGGAATTTAACATTATGGGGTGAAATGAATGACGCAGCCAGGAAACGCAGGTTTTGAGCCGTACTTGCTGATAGCAAAACGACTACTTGGAGTGACGGAGTATTACTGTTTATTTGTCACGCAACAAGACGCGCATCCAGTGTTACGCGCACTGTCGCCATCAGGATTAGGCGCATCAATTGCAGATTATGCATGGACTGCCACGGATACCGCGGATAAAGACAGGCACAGTTATCATAATTTACTGGCTGTACATGGGACCTATTTTGGCCCCTCGGAAATCGCTTTACGCTGCCTGCGGTCCGGACAAATTACATTTGAAGTGCCGCAACCAAAGCTTGATGATTTGGCTGAACAACTGAGCGGATTTAAGCCCTTAACAGAAAATGAAATAACGCTGTTAAAAGCAGAACAAAAACGACGAACTGGCGAGCTTTTAGGTCCCTTGACCGATCGTCTTAATACTGCAAGAGCAGTGATGGAGTTGTGGAATTCCTGACAAGAAATTCAATAAACAAGCGGGGTGGTAAAGATGGGGATAGTTCAGGACTACAATAACAGGTTGGAAGAAGCGAAAAGTGCGCTTGCCGCTGGCATAGAAGAAGGGCTGGAAGCATTAATAAACGCTGGGTGTAAAAGCTTTGAAATATCTAGCAGCAGTGAGTTACTTGCCCAAATAAAGGATGGAAAAATAGTTGCCATACTTAGGCGCAACCATGGATGGGAGGATGTTGCTGTTGCCGATTTAGGATTGCGCCAAAAATCACTTTCTTACCTGCTTGGTTTGGCACAAAGACTGGACAACGAACCGCCTAAATACGCTAGTGAATCTGAAGGATGAAAGAAAGCGCGAATTCGTAGAGAAGATGATGAAGGCACCGTGGGGCAACGAGTTCCTGCCCAAAAGGTAAAGGGGTGAAAAATGCTTACGAAGGTTAACGAAAGTGACACTGTACTATGCGAAATCTGGCGGAACAAGACTGAGCCCCGGCTACCTGCTAGAACAGGACAAAACAATAACGCAAGGGGCTCCAAGCTTTGTGAATAAAGTAGCGGTGACTCCGGAAAGCCTGCTAACCACGTTCTTCGGCACAGGATTTGATTACCTTCTGAGGACTTTCAATGGCGAAGTTCCCCTTTATGTAGTAACGCACCCCGAAGTAACGTACAGCTGCTTTGACAAAATAGGCATGTACAACAGGCGAGGATGCACAACAGGCCTGGAGATTGCAGAAGGACCGCTATCATCCGATAATGGCTGGAGGCTTGAAGATACTGTAAAAGCGGTTTATTTCCACGAGAGGGAAACAGGAAAAATTATAGTTGCCGTGATTCCCGGAAAGAAGCCGAGAATGCACATAGAACTGGAATCTTTCAGGCAATCTGCACGAAACCCTGACGGCGGGCTGAACCCTTACGCGGCATTGTCAAGGAAAGGCGTAAGAAGAATAATCAGGCTTTACAGCATTGCCGAACAGCCGATTTTTGGGATTGGAGTAGAAGGAAACCTCAGCCCCTTCCCCCCAGAAAGCTACATTGATGGCGGCGTAGAAACCAGAACCGAGGCTGTGATTGCCGCAATCTACATAGACAAAAGCCTGCTGGCAGAGGAGCACAGATGGCTGGACGTGTCAACAGCCTCAAGACAGATAGCATTTCCTACAGGCAGAACACTGGAGCAGGCAATAGGCAGGGAACACGCAGAACAGCTGCGGCAAGTGTACAATGGCGAGGCAGTGCCTCTGAAAATAACAGAGGAAGAAGGATTACAAGCCGCACACGTGCACGGGCCAATAATAGAGGGCGACTATAGGGAAGAAACCACAGCGCCAAAAGCAGTCCAGGGTTTTGTCGTACTAAAGCACCACGCGCTGCCAAACCACAGATTGTCAGTCCTTGTTACGCCGGAATGGCTGCTGCACACATTACAAAGCCAGTTCCCGAAGCACACATACGTCACTGAATTCGTGTATGAGCAGCCAAGAGAGGAAAAGCAATGATACCCGGAGCGCCGAACTTTTCAGCGTACCTCGCCACTTTTGGGCAGCTTGAGGCAAGAGTCTTATATGAACAGGAGATGACTCCGCCGGACTCTCCACAGAGGCACGCAATTGTGGACTATGCAGTTCTGCTTAACGGGAAACGCATCGGGATAGACCGGGTGACTATCGCGGGAGACTTGGCTGCTTACAGGACTTACCAGGGAAAAGTGCCTATGCCTTCTGGAGAAATGCGGGAAGTGAGCTTGAAAGCCGAGTGCAATGGCCGTACAGGCTTTCAGGTGAGAAGGGTTGACGTTCACGAAGGCATTATTCCTTATCCTTATCCTTCCTTATCCGTAGCCGGGCAACGGGTTAAGCAATCGGATTTGCTTTCCCTTACACTAAACCTCAGTCAGTATCACAGCAGTCTGGGTCTTCTCAACGCCACAAACATTCGCAAACCGCGAATGAACCTGTAAACAAAAATACCAGAAAAATGGTAAAGTATTTAAATACCAGCGGTTTAATACCAGAAAAATGGTAAAAATCGCTACCCTGATGGAAGAAGGGAAAGTTGCAAGGATAAATGAGCTTGAGCTGCAAAGATATGTGAACTTCTTTGACAACTCCTACAAGGACAATCTGGAGCATTGCAAGGCAGTGATGTTGACATATCCCCGGTGGAGCATAATATCAGGCTACTACGCAATGCACGACATTACAAAGCTGCTTCTGGCCAAGAAGTTCATGATTAAAGTTGAGTATGAAGTTCATTCAACGACCATAAAGGCGCTCGCTGCGCTGACAAGGAACCGGGAAATTGTTGGCATCATAAGGAAGGGCTACAAGGAATTCATTACCCTGGCAAACGACCTTGCAGAGGCGAAAGGAGAAAGGGTAAAAACGCAATACTACACGGGCACAGAGTTCATGAAGACGGAATATGGTAAAAGGGCGTCATTGTTCCTCAAAGACCTGGCGGAGCCCTACATAAGAAAGGTTAAGCTTTTCGGCGGGATGGAAAAT
>JACPIG010000003.1 GCA_016188205.1 Candidatus Woesearchaeota archaeon | reverse complement strand
GCTGCAGCCTGAAAAGAAGCTTTGGCAGCCGCTGAAAAACCCGTAAAACACGAAAGGGAAAACAAGTGCAAACACATGAACGTACACAAGCAGCACCTTCTTACCTGCAGAAAGGTCCCTCCTGAGAATGAAGTAAAGGCTTACAAGGGCAACAACAACTGACAAAACCACGATTCCGAGCTTAAGCGGGCTCTGGAAAAACACAAGCGCGCATTCACTGCAAACCATTTTAACCCCTTTTTCTTCTGTCAGCAAACCTCTCGCTGAAATAGCTCACAGCAGAACTGCCAAACTTGTCAATGAGCCCGTCCACAGTTGACTCAATCAAAGACCGCTCAAACTGCTTCCTGTCATGAAGCGGAAAATAAACATATCTTATTCCACCGCGCCCGGTCTCTATCCTGCGGTCAACAACACCCTTTGAGAAAAGACGGTCAAGAATAACAGCAACGCTGCTCAGCGCAACCTTCCTCTCAGGCTTAAGCTGCTCATATATGCCCCTGACCTTCATCTCCCTGCCAGGCCAAAGAACCTTTAGAACGTCCTGCTCAAGAGGGCTGAGCACAGATTCAAAATCAGTATTGAACTTAATCCCCTTCATCAAAAACGCAAAAGCACAACTACTATAAATACTTTACGTTGAATGTAAAGGTTTGGATTTGTTACTCATAAATAAAGAATGAGGAAAAGTTTAAATATGAAAAGGAGTTTCTATCGCTATGTCGCAAACCCTTGATGATGCTGTTCTTCAGAGAAATATAGACGCCCAAGTAGATATGCTACGACGTGATTTGGGTCGGATTGAAGAATGCGTACTTGCGCAAGGATATCACAGATGGACGAACTATGAGCAAGCAGTCCCTTCATTCAGAGCTGCCTTTAGCGCATTAGCAGATCCATCGTCACCGCTACACACGAGACCACCGGCTCACACAGTCATCCCTCGCGTTGCTGCTTATGGCACAGATCCGGAACCTGGGCGTGGCGATAAAAGATTATTCGTTGATGTTGAGTTGCGGGATTACACTGCAGTGGTTACCGACAGGGAGTTTAGTACGCGCAAGGCCTACACCCTAAAGGTCTATCCCTTCCATGCCTACCCTCAACCCCAAGAACTTCCCGGACACATGGCGGTAGAACGCCCAGACTCATATATGACGCTCCCGTGGAGAATTCCTGTGAGTGACAAGACCGCCCTAGACTTGCTTATTGATGAAATTAGACACGTGCTTAATTCTCAGAGTTGGATGTAAAGGTTTGGAGAAACTCGTCTCTCAGCATGTGCCACGACAAAAAACGCAAACGCATAGCTATCATTAAGTGGTGAAAAACAAAAGATTTATAAGTCACTGCGCATTCCTTTCCGGATATGGTGTTTGATTCAGGGCTAGTGGGACTGGTCGAGCGTGCAAGTGATGCCGCGGAGCAAGTACAAAGTAACATACGTGACGCAGCTGAGCTTATTATTGGACTTGCCAGCAACCCCCCTTATGTGCGCTTCGGACGTTCTGTACTTGGAGCAGAAAACAATGAGCCGATTTCCCTTTATTCTTTAACTTCTGATGCCTGTGGTCCCGGATATGTCGGTATTCGCATGACAGGCAGCGGCATTAGAGTGCTTCCTGGATCTGCCGAACAAATAGTGGAATGTGAATGGGGTGCGGACCCTCAAACTATAGATAGAGAAAAGTTATACCAAGCTCTTGGAGCGCTAAGCGCCAAAAAACCTTTACCGGCAAAAGACACTCTTGACGCCGAATTTGCAGCCTACATAAAAGCGTATATTGAGATAAATTACAGAATTCATGTTAACATGCCTGACACGGCCATACGGGTTATTCATGATGACATCCGTCTTGGCTGAGGCATATGCCTTGTGCGACCGCAATAAGGAATTCGTGCGAATATTTGAATAACCCACTAAAATGCCTAGCGCGGTTTTAGTCAGAGGAAATGCTTCCACAGATAAAGGTGGCTCTCCTGCCCAGACACTGACTCATCCTGAATTAGAGGCTATTGTTCGCGCGGCACGCATATCAGGGGCAGCCGAAGACAGCTCCATAACCATGATAGAGAATCCCTGGCCACATAGCGGCTACACAGGATTCCTGTTGGCGCGACAATTTTTCCCGCGAGCATTTCAAGTTGAACTTGGGGGCGTGCTTCATGTGCGCGAGAAGGATTTTGTAATTGATGGGGTACCAAGCCCTTATAACTCAGTTGCCCTTGACCTTATGCGAACGGGTGCGTATGAAACTTGCGTATGCGCGGTTGCTGATTCCGAGCTGTTGCTTCCGTCACCAAGCATTTTGCCATATGCGCTCTGCTTCATACCTGCTGAAACTTATACTGAACTGTCAGATGCACTCAGCAAGCCCGGGGACAGAACAGGCGTGCTGCAGGAAGTATACCGGATGTTTGCCCAAGCACACTCCCCAGCGTTTTCCATTGGAACTGGCGGAAGGCTGGATTTTCCAAGAGGCTATGCGAATGTCCGGCTATGAGTTGCTTCTCAAAAACCCAAAACCTTAAATACAAGTTATACTTCTTGTTAAAAAGTTATACGGGGATTGAATCTTAAGGCGATGGTGAGGAAAATGGCGGCGAGCGCAAGTGTAGTTGCAAAGAAGTGGGGGAACTCAATAGGGATAGTTATCCCCAAGGAAGTTGTTGAAAGCGAACGCATAAAGCCAAACCAGGAGATCCAAATCTCAGTCAAGCCGATAAAAAAGCCGCTTGCAGAGCTTTTCGGAACACTAAAGACGGGAAAAACAGCGCAGCAGCACAAGGATGAATTAAGGAAGGAGCTATGGGGCAAGGAGCGCTAAAGGGTGATTGCAATACCTGCCCGCATATTTCTGGACACATACGCCATAATAGAAATACTTGAAGGCAACCCGCGTTATCAGAAGTTTGTTGGCAGGGATTTCGTCATAACAAAGCTCAACGCGATAGAGCTGCACAGGCATTCCCTGAAAAATGCCGGGGAAGTGAAGGCGCAGTCTGACCTTGAAATGGTCTGGGGCAGCATAGCTGACTTCGGCAGGGAAGTGATTGCAGATGCAAACAAGTTCAGGCAAAGGCACAAAGAAAAAAACCTCTCAATTGCCGACTGCATAGGATACGTCTTTGCCATGAAGAACAGGCTGGCATTCATAACAGGCGACAGGGAATTCAAAGGGCTGGCAGGAGTTGAGTTCCTGAGCAAAGACTGAAGAAAACCAAAACTTTAAATATAAGTTAGCTTTACAAAGAGTGTAAAGTAACTCGGGTTTTTAAATTGATAAACAAAGCAAAGCACAACTGGGAGATAATTGCTGTAATTCTCATCGCTGCGCTTGTCGTGTTCAACTCGCTGCAGATACTTTCGGTCAGCGCTGCACTCGGAGGCAACAGCATAACAGGGCTCAGCTTTGGCAGCTCAGGGAAGAGCAGCACGTTCAAGGTCAAGTCAGGCGGGGATGTTGTCCAGAACGTGATAGACGCAATAATCCCGAAAGGGACGCCCGCATACGGTGAGGAATTGGGCGTCAGCTTTGACGAGCCCGTGACAAGCCTTGAAATCCTTGCAAGGCTGGAGAGGAAAGTGGTCGGCACAAAGATAAGCTGCGAGTTCTGCTGCGGAGCGCCATCGGTGATAGACGGCAGCGGAAGAAACCTGTGCGGATGCAGCCACGCAGCATCGTTCCAGGGGCTTTCAAAATACCTCATAAAGAACCATCCTGATGAATGGACAGACGAACAGATACTTGCAGAACTGACCAAGTGGAAAGCGCTCTACTATCCAAAGAACATGGTGGAGAAAGGAATCGCTGCGGTAGAGAACGGGCTTGCATTAACGCCTGCTGTGCTTAACGACCGCGACCTTTTGAAGAAGCTGAAGACAGGAGACACAAGCAAAATAGGCACTGCTGATTTGCCGACAATGGTAGGCGGGTGCTGACATTGTCAGGCGGAGTTATAATGCAGGACGTAATTGATTAATATATTTTATACAATTAAGTTTATATAATAGAGGGAAAAAACAGAAGGAGGGTGAAATGAAAAAAAACCTTATTATTGCGATAATACTTGGGCTGCTTGTGCTGATATCATTAGTGCAGGCAGTGCAGCTGACAACGCTGAAGGCAAAGGTTGATGCAGGAGCAGTCAAGATAGCCGGCTCAAAGACAGCAGTCAATACAGCTTCCGGAGGAAGCAGCGGCGTTACAGGAAACAGCCTTGAAGACCTGCCGCAAATGGTAGGCGGGTGCTAGGCAAAAAGCTACAATGACAGGGGGTTTGACAGGATGAACAAGACAACAACAGTTATGCTTATAATAACGGCACTGGCTTTGCTTCTTGTCGCAGGGTGCGCGTCAAAAGGCACAACAGGCTACGCAACCTACAGCGGAAACTCTCAGCCGGCAGCAGGAGGAGGAGGAGGCGGGTGCGGAAGGTTTGCGGCAACAAGCGCGGATGAGTGCACAGATGCAGAAGTAACTGAAGCAGCTGAAGCAGCGCTTGGCCTTTGAGCTTATGCTTTTTTTGCAGCTATCGCATTAGGGGTTTGATGCTTTTATGGACGAATCAAAAGGGGGCAACATAAGCGATATAGAAGTAGAGGATTCGGAAGCAGCGGCAGCAGCATCCCACGATAAAGCAGCCGAACACGCTCTCACAAGAGCTGAAAGAAGGAAGCTGAAAAGGCAGGATGCAAAAGAGGAAATGAAGGCAGAGTCGCAGAAGAACGCAAGGAAATCTCTGACAGGGAAAATAATAATCGCCGCAATTGGAATAGCGCTGACAGGGCTCATATGGCTTCTCATCTCTTCAAGCGGCGCAAAGGCAAAGTCGCTTGACAGCTTTGCAGGCTGCCTGTCAGAAAAAGGTGCTGTAATCTACGGCAACGAGTGGTGCAGCTACACGCAAAGGCAGAAAAACATGTTCGGAAGCTCATTCAGCAGGATAAAATATGTCATCTGCGACCAGCAGAAAAAGCTGTGCGACGAAAAGCAGATAACAATAACGCCCACATGGGAGATAAACGGAAGCATGTACAGGGAAGTCCAGAAGCTCGAGGCATTAAGCCATCTGTCAGGATGCAAACTTTAACGTAATGCAGGTGATAACGCTTGACACAAAAACACACTGGAAAACATGTTGAAAAGAAGCTGCACGCAGGCATGAGCGCAGAGGAAATAATAAGGCATAGTGTGCCTGTCAGGAAGGGGAAAAGGATAAACCAAGAGGCGATTATAGCAATTCTCCTGCTCGTGTTCCTGGCAACAGCCCTGTTCAACCAGACCCAGATATACTCACTTAGCAAGGCAGTAAGCCAGAAGGTAATAGAGGCAGAGGAAGCTTCCAGACCGGCAAAAATACAGCTGGCAGTCATAACAGACAAGAACTGCCCTGACTGCTTCCCAATACACGCGGCAGCGGCAGCAGTCAAGGCAACAAACGTAAACATCACAGGCGAAAAAGAGCTTGATTATGGCACGGCAGAGGCAAAAGAACTAATCAAGAGATACGGCATAGAAACAATACCCGCCATAATAATAACAGGCGAAATAAACAAGACGCCGCAAAGCGGCTTTGTTGAGCAGAACAACGCCCTTGTCTTCCAAAAGCCAGAACCGCCGTTTATTGACTTGCACCAGAACATGGTTGTTGGGAGAGTGAGGCTTACGATAATAAACGCGACAAGCTGCGCAAAATGCACAGACCTCGGACCAACAGCAGCGCAGATAAAGGCAGCAGGGGTGTCAATATACAGGCAGAGTGTTGTGGATTCTGACAGCGCAGAAGGAAAAGCGCTGATTGAGAAGTACAACATAACAAAGCTGCCTGCAATGCTTTTATCCGCTGACGCGGCATACTACTCAGTCATTGCAAGCGCATGGGCAACAGTCGGAACAGTTGAAAGCGACGGCACGCACATTATGAAGCAGATAAGCCCGCCCTTCTATGATGTCGCATCAAAGGAGGTAAAAGGGCTTGCAACAATAATACTGCTCAACGACAGCAGCTGCACAGAGTGCTATGATGTCACGCAGCACACGCCCATACTCAAGAGGGGCTTCGGAATAGTAACTGAAACAGAGAAAACAGTTGACCTTGCCAGCAGCGAAGGAAAAGCGCTTGCTGAAAAATACAGGATAACCGCAGTGCCCACAGTGATAATGACAGGCGTGGACGCCTACGAATCACTGAAACAGCCATGGCAATCAGTAGGCACTGTGGAAAGCGACGGAGCATACGTGTTCAGGAAGTTTGAGAACTGGCCAGGCAACGCATACAAGGACCTGGCAACAGGCAAAGTCGT
>JACPIG010000013.1 GCA_016188205.1 Candidatus Woesearchaeota archaeon | reverse complement strand
GTAAGACGATAACAACAAACGAAGACAATGCCGGCACGGTAAATGTCAGCACCGGGGCAAGCGATCCTGAAAGTGACACTCTAACTTACAGCGTAGTTGCAAATGCAGCATCCGGAACCTGCGCTATAAGCAATACGACACTTACATATACTCCTAATGCTAATTATAATGGAAGCGACTCATGCACATTCAAGGCAAATGACTCTAGCCTTGACAGCGTTGCGGCTACGGTAAGCATAACGGTTAACGCAGTGAATGATGCGCCGGTGGCTGTTCCTGAAAGCTATACGGTAAACGAAGACGCTGTTTTGTCCGTTAATATAGCGCTTGGGTTGCTGGCAAATGATACAGATGTCGAAGGTTCGGCGTTAATAGCTGCAAAAGTAGCCAACCCGTCGAGCGGCTCGGCTACAGTTAATGCCGATGGATCGTTCACATATACTCCAAACGCTAACTTTAACGGAACCGACACCTTCACATATAAGGCAAATGACGGAACGGCAGACAGCAACACAGCAACCGTTACGATAACTGTCAACGCGATGAATGACGCGCCTGTTGCGGTCGCACAGGCGGTTTCAACAAACGAAGATACAGCCAAGGCGATAACTTTGTCCGGTACTGATACAGATGGCAATCCTCTTACGTTTAGCATTGCAGGCTGTGCGGCGCCGGCAAATGGAACGCTTTCGGGAATAGCCGGAGGAGTAATAACATATACTCCGAATAATAACTTTAACGGCGCCGACAGTTTTGGCTTCAAGGCAAATGACGGAACGGCTGACAGCTCGTGTGCGACAGTTACTGTTACGGTTACAGCTGTGAATGACGCGCCGATAGTTACGAACAAGGCGTTGACGACCAACGAAGACATCGCAGGCACTGTCAATATCGCCGGCACCGATCCGGATGGCGACGCGCTCACATACAGCGTAGTTGTAAACGCCGCTAACGGAAGCTGCTCAATAAGTAGCGCAACGTTAACATATACGCCTAACGCCAATTGGAGCGGTTCAAATACTTGTACATTCAAAGCAAATGATGGCGTACTTGGCGGCAAAAGTTGCAAATCCTTCGAATGGCACGGCCACAGTGAATGCCGACGGATCGTTTACATATGCTCCGAACGCAAATTTCAACGGTGTCGATACATTCACATATAAGGCAAATGACGGAACGGCAGATAGCGCAGTAAATGCAACCGTTACAATAACTGTGAATGCCGTGAACGATGCGCCGGTTGCTTCCGCGCAGACTGTTTCAACGAACGAAGACACAGCCAAGGCAATAACATTAACCGGCACGGATATAGATGCCAACCCGTTGACCTTTGCAGTAATTACATGCAAAGCGCCGGATAGCGGCTTATTAAGCGGACTTAATGCAAATACGGGAGCTGTGACATATACTCCTAATCTCAATTTCAACGGCGCCGACACATTCGGGTTCAAGGTCAATGACGGCACAGCGGATAGCGCGTGTGCCACGGTTACTGTCAATGTTGTGTCCGGCAATGACGCGCCGACGGTTACGAACAAAACATTGACAACCAATGAAGACAGCGCCGGCACCGTTAATGTCGCCGGCACCGATCCTGACGGCGATGCGCTTACATACAGCATAGTTGCGAATGCATCCAACGGGGCTTGTGCAATAAGCGGCGCGACACTTACATATACACCTGTTGCCAATTTCAACGGCACCGACTCCTGCACGTTCAAGGCGAACGACGGCATCTTAGACAGCGGCACGGCCACGGTAAGCATAACTGTTAACGCAGTGGACGATCCGCCGGTTCTTGCGGCGATCGGCGCAAAGAGCGTGGCAGAAAATGCTGCTTTAAGCTTTAATATTTCGGCAACGGATGCAGACGGTAATGCGATAACATACAGCGCACTTAATCTTCCTGCCGGCGCATCGCTCAATGCTTCAAGCGGAGCATTGACGTGGACGCCTTCATTTGCGCAGGCCGGTATATATAATGTTACATTTAAAGCCACGGCAAATAGCGTTGAGGCAAGCGAAGTAGTTGCCATAACGGTCAGCAATACCGATAGGGCGCCTGTTCTTTCCGCAATCGGCAGCAAGAGCGCCACCGAAAACGCTCTCTTGAGCTTCAATATTTCCGCGACTGATGCCGACGGCGATTCGATCACATACAGCGCGGTTAATCTTCCTGCCGGTGCAACGCTCAATGCTTCAACGGGGGCATTCGCATGGACGCCTTCATATACGCAAGCCGGCACATATAATGTTACGTTCAAGGCGACTGCCAACAGTGTTGAAGCAAGCGAAGCGGTTGCGATTACTGTAGCTAACACCGATCGGGCGCCTGTCCTTGCCGCAATCGGAAATAAGAGCGGAACGGAAAGTTCGGCCCTGACATTCGCGATCTCGGCAACAGATGACGATAACGATGTGGTTGCCTACAGCGCGATTGGGCTTCCAAGCGGTTCATCTCTCAACACTTCCAGCGGAACTTTCACATGGACGCCTTCGTATTCGCAGGCCGGCACATATGAAGTGACATTTAAAGCGAGTGCGAACGGTGCGGAAGACAGCGAAGTGATCTCAATTGTGATAAGCAATACCGATAGGGCGCCGACGCTTTCTGCTATCGGCAACAAGACAGGCTCTGAAAATACGGCGATGAGCTTTACAATTTCGGCTTCGGATCCTGATAACGATGCGGTCACATATTCAGCGACAAATCTTCCGAGCGGCGCCACACTTGACGCCTCAATAGGCGTCTTTATATGGACGCCTTCATTTGCGCAGGCCGGAACATATAATGTAACGTTCAAGGCAAGCGCCGGCGGCATCGAGGCAAGCGAAGTTGTTGTGATAACGGTCAGCAATACGGACAGAGCGCCGGTATTGGCGTTGGTTAATAATCAGTCGGTCAATGAGAATTCGGCATTAACATTCTCGCTTTCCGCGACAGATGCCGATGGCGATTCAATTAATTATGGCGCGGTAACCCTGCCGCAGGGGGCATCGTTAAACGCAGCGAGCGGAGCGTTTGCATGGACGCCGTCATATGATCAAGCGGGGAGCTACAATATAACATTTACCGCAACAGCTAACGGCGCAAGCGATACGAAGTCTGCAACTATAATAGTTTCAAATACAAACCGCCTGCCTACGGCAACAAGCCAGGATGTATCGACAAATGAAGATACGGCAAAAGCGATAACGCTTGCCGGCAGCGATCCTGACGGCAGCAGCCTGACATATACGATCGTCAATCAGCCGCAGTATGGCTCTTTGAGCGGCAGCGGCGCCAGCAGGATATATACACCTGGGACAAATTTCAACGGCAGCGATATCTTCACATTCAAGGTAAATGACGGTACGGCTGATAGCGCAGCGACGGCAGCTGTAAATATTACGGTTGTTTCAGTGAATGACGCGCCTACAGCCATCAGCCAGTCTGTTTCAACAAATGAGGATACCGCTGTTAACATCACCATTTCGGCAATAGATGTGGAGGGCAGCTCGCTTACATATACGATTGTGAGCAATCCGGCAAAAGGCACTCTTTCCGGCAGCGGTGCAACGAAGGTCTATACGCCGGGCGCGAACCAGTATGGCAGCGATAGCTTTACATTCATGGCATACGACGGCGCTTCATACAGCAATGTCGCTACAGTTATGATAACGATTGCATCAGTTGCCGACGATCCGGTTCTTGCTTCAATTGGAGACAGAAGCGTTAACGAAGGCAGTTCGTTATCGTTTATGATATCGGCGACCGATGGTGATGGCGATTCGCTGTATTATATGGTAGAGGGTTCATTGCCCGGCGCGGGCAGTTCTAACTCGGCAAGCTTCAACAACAGCACGCACATTTTCTCATGGACACCTAACTATAACCAATCCGGTTCGTATCAGGTTATGTTTATCGTCAGAGATCCGAGCAATAAAACAGATTCCGAAACGATAACTATTACTGTGGGCAACTCAAACAGGCCGCCTACGATCACATCAATCAGCAATAAGACAGTTAATGAAGGCCAGCAGCTGAACTTTACAATCAGCGCAACCGATCAGGATGGCGATACATTAACCTACGGCTCGCCTTCGTGGCAGCTGCCTTCAGGGTATGAATGCTCAACAGCTTCAATGCCGAGCGGCGCAGAGCTCAATTCGTCAACCGGAGTATTCACATGGACGCCGTCATACAATCAGGCAGGAACATATTGCGTAATGTTCAAGGTCGAAGATAACGGGTCTCCGACTCATCAATATGCGATGACTTCACCGGTGACGATTACGGTAGGAAATGTCAATGCGACTCCTGTTCTTGCTTCAATAGGCAATAAAACGGTTTCCGAAAACAGCGCGCTGACATTTGTAATTTCCGCAACGGATCCTGATAATAACAACCTTACATATAGCATGACCTCGGTTGCTGGCGTAGGAGCCTCGGCACTTCCTGCGACAGCGACTTTTGACGCATCTACGCATGCTTTTACATGGACGCCGACGAATGGAAATTCAGGAACTTATGCCGCAACATTTACAGCAATAGATGATGGGTCGCCTCATATGTCGACCTATGAGAATATAACAATCACCGTTACAGATGTTAATAGAGCGCCGGTGCTTTCAGCTGTAAGCAGCTTAACCACGACTGTGGGATCGGCTGCAACATTTACGCTGGCAGCTTCGGATCCGGATGGCGGCTCGTTAACTTACAGTGCGACCGGACTGCCGGCAGGCGCTGCGGTAAAAGACAGGCAGTGAACAGACAGAAGCTGAAACTGCATCAGAATCTGAAGAAGCATCATCTGTGCTGGCAGCAAAAGCGTGTTTCAAGAATTTGAGCAGCAGCACGACTTGCGTAACCAATAGGATTGTCGGCTCCGGCTCGACTATATATCTGGATGCTTCTCAATCGACAGGATCGGGAGATCTTACTTACTACTGGTCGCAGGTTTCAAGCGGAGGATGTCCTCTTGTAACGCTTTCACCTAATGCCTATGTTGAGGACCCTTCATTTGAAGCGCCTGAAGCTCCTGAAAATTACATCATGCAGTGCAAATTTAAATTGAAGGTTGATAATGGAACCGGGAGCGCGGAGTCAGACACAATTGTTGTCAAGGTAATCGCCAACGCCAACGAAGATGAATCCGTTTCGGTGCCGTTCAAGGTTTTCGGCCAGGTATCGGACGGACTCATTATTCAGGAACCGCAGTTAAGCGCTTCCGGGTCGGTTTCTAAGGGCATTGCAAAAGCCTCTGATTCTTCTGCATCAACCCTCTTCTCGATTGTAAATCCTAATGGAAACCTGCGCAATTTATCGACGTGGACGAATGTCGAACGCGTAACAACTTTGACCCTTCCCGTTGAAAACCCGACCATATGGGATGTGACGTTTGCGGAAGGAAATACCGGCGCCAACGGCGCAAGAGAGCTGATCGTCTCTGCTCCAACGGCTAATGAAAACAAAGGAATGCTTTTCAAAATAAATAGAGAGAAGATGATGAGCTTTAAGGATCAATACAGTGTCATAGATCCTGAACGCGATGATTTTGACTGGATCGATAAAGTTCATGGAGATGATGATTATAAATATTTCGGAGCGGGCTTGAAGATAATGGATACCGACGGCGACGGAAAAGATGATATCGTCACAAAATACAAAAGGGAAACCGCGTCGGGAGGCAATGTCTATATCGGCGGGCTTAGCGGCGGATCATATTTAGGGCAGTCGTTCGTGTTTAATGAAAGCGCGTCTAATTTTATGATTGATGCCGGCACAAGCGCCACGATGTCGAGCATCAAAATATATGATCAGACCAAGCAGATGAGCGGAGAGTCGCAGATGAATCTTTATGTCGGCGGCACCGGCACAATGATGTTTAACACCAAAGAAGATGTGGTCAATACTGAAAATTCGCATGCTACAATCGAGGCTATGTATGAAGCACTTAAGACCGAAGGCAAGGTATATGAATATACTCAAAATTTTGGATACATTACAGAAGCCCCTCCTGTGATTCAAGTCCCAACGGGAACGACCGGCGATGGATACACGTCCGGCGGAGGGACAGGCGACGGGACCGGCGGCTATACAACAGGAGGCGAAACAACATACGGCGGTTATACATACGGCGGGACAACTACCGGGGGCTATACAACATGGACAGCTCCTACAGACTACACGCCTCCGAGCGGATATACGAATTATTACGGCACAGATTCCGGAGGCAGCTACTACAGCATGTCCAAATCCATAGCCAAAGCCGAAGAGGGTGCGGCGTCGGAAAATCTTGATGCTACAAATATCGCAACCGGAGATATAAACGGAGACACGTATGACGACACAATAGTAGGCGATCCGTCCGCAGGGCTTGTTTATGTCTACTACGGCACGAGCGTTGAGGTTGGAGCAAAAGATCCGAGCCTTGCGAATATTACAATCACATGCCTTGGCACGGAAGATAATTGCGGACGCGTGGTGCTTACAGGCGATGTAAGCCAGGACGGAATTCAGGATATTATAATCGGCGCTGAGGATGGCGATGGTGAAGGCGATGCGCTGCCGGATGCCGGCGAAATTTACATAGTCTATGGAAGCACCGATTTGCCGGCGCAAATCGACCTTGCGACATTTAGCGGCGTCAATACATTGTACGGCAGAACCGAAGGCAGCCATATGGGTTACGAAATTCTTGTGATCGATATTGACAGCAATGCGACCAACGAGCTTATAGCGAATTTATATAATGGCACAGCGGTTGTTTTCTCGTTTGATCTCATGGAAGTCATGGGAAGGACGCTGATGCTTTCAAAGATCGGCCTTGATGATCTTACCGGTACTTTGGAAGCGCCGAAAGTAATGCTGGTTCTGAAATTATCGGCTTCGATCGACGAAGCTTTGAGCGTCGACAGTATTAAAGTTACCGCCGGAGGCACAGGGCTTGATAGCATCCACATAAAGAGCGTACGGCTGTTTGAAGATATAAATAAGGACAGCAAGCTTGATGACGGCGACAGGCAGATTGGAACCAGCATGGCGTATACCGAAGATAACGGTTCTCTCACTTTCACGAGCCTTGGAGAAACGATAGACGCCGGTGTGACCGAAAATTGGCTGGTTGTTTATGAGTTCACTAATTCAAGCGGCGCCGGTTCATTGAATATTGGCGGAAACCGCGCAGGCGATTGGATTATGATATTGTTATTTATTGCAGGAATGGTACCATTGGTTGTAATGAAGAGAAATAAGAAGTCGGATGTCAGAAATCAGACTTCTGACATCAGATCTCTGACTTCGTCTATTGCAGTTGGCGTCGCTGTGCTGGTTGTTTTCGCAACTTCGTGTGCCGACGACTCTCAAGTATATACCGCTTCATCGGAAGAAGAAACGACAACCGATACTTCCGGAACTTATACATTCAAGGCAAGCATTGCTGCGACAGGCGATATCGGAGTATCTAGCGCTTCAGGCAGCGTTGATACCATCGGCAGCGCCGAAGGGGATGAGGTTACAGTCACGTTTGCTGCCTCTTCCGCTGGCCAAACAACAACGGAAGCCACAACAACCGGTACGACTACGACCGGAACTACTACGACCGGAGCAACAACCACCGATTCCGGAGGAACCAGCGGCGGCACACGCACCGGTGGAACGACGACTACAGGCGGCAGCGGAACAAGCGGAACAGGATCCGGCACAACCGGACAGCAGCCCAGAATTATAACAGTCGGAGGAGTGGCGCCTCCTGCAGGCGGCGGCGCGCAATCGGCGCCTGCTGCAACCGTTCCTGCAAGCCCGCAAGCCCGGGCTTTGGAACAGAAGGCAAAAGAGGACAGGCCGCCTAAACTTGCTGGTATCGGTTCAAGAAGCGTGAAGGAAGACGCGACGCTAAAATTCGCAGTTAAAGCCACCGATGCAGACGGCGACAGCATATCATACAGCGCAGCTGGCCTGCCAAAGGGGGCATCGTTCGATAGTTCGACGGGAGAGTTTAATTGGAAACCGGCATTCGGGCAGGCCGGAGAATATAATATAACCTTCAGAGCAAGAGCTAACGGCCTTGATGATAGCCAAGTAGCCGTTGTCACAGTAAAGGCTGTCGATCAGCCGCCGGCGGTTGATTCGGTAGATACGACCGGATATGCTGCAATAGGCAGGATGCTTATCGGAAGCTACATATATTATGATGCAAACGGCGATGCGGAAGCCGGAACCATGCTCAAGTGGCTGGCATCGGACAAAGAAGACGGTTCATACCGTTCGATAGCAGAGGGTGATAATACGCTGCAGCTCACAGATGCTTATGCTCATAAGTGGATCAAATTTGAAGTGACTCCTAAAAATTCCAATGCGGTTGGCAGTGCGGTTGAAAGCTCCGCAGTGCGGGTCAGGAACAGTGAACCGTTTGCGGCGGATCAGGAAGTCCAAATCACGGCTAAAGATGCTGTAAAGAATATTAAATTAAGCGGCACTGACGATGACAACGATAAGCTGCTATTTTCAATTTCAGATTGCGATGAGCCGCGCAACGGCACATTGACGGAGTTTAATGAAAAGACAGGGGATGTTACTTATACTCCAAAAGCCGCCGGCGTTTCCGATAAATTCGGATTCAGCGTTTATGATGGGCTGGAATACAGTGGCTGCGCAACGGTCGGCATAATTTCCAAATCGCAGGATAAAGAGCAGGCCGGCGTTAATAAAACGGTATCAACAAAAGAAAACACGGATTATATATTTAAAGCGGATGATTTTAACGTAAGCGCCGGAGAAAATAAAATGGCCGCCATAAAGATTACCGAGCTTGAGAAGAGGGGAGCGCTAAAACTTAATGGCACGGATGTGACTCTCGATCAGCGCATATCTAAAGCAGATATAGATGCCGGCAAATTGAAGTTCACTCCTGCGCCCAATGTTGCGGGTAAAAACCATGCGACATTCCAGTTCAAAGTGTTCGAAGGAGCAAACCCAAGCGAACCTGCGCATTCAATGACGATCGATGTCACTAAGGTTCCATAAAAAAGCCAGTTTCTATTTGACACACCCATTCTTCAGTGTTAGCTTCATCGTATAATAAGATAACGTATAACAACAAAGCCCTTCGGGGCAAGGAGGAAACTATGGGATTACCAGAACTTCCTGTCACAAAACTGGCAGGCCCGCTAAGTTTGGAGCAAGCTACTTTGCTTGCGCAACAGTTGCAATTGCCGAGAGGCGTTGATGAACTGTTTGTAGGCGGAGACATTATTGTTGTCAAAGATGCGAAAGAACCTTACGACAGGCTGGAAGTCCGCTCACCGGAGAAGGATGAGAGATGGAATGAGATAACCGTGACTAATTCTCGCGGAGGCTTGACTGAAACTACAAAGGGAATAACGGAAGTTTATGCCGTTTGCCATCCTTTCAGCGAGAAATGCGACGATGCGCCGGCGCTATCGACATATCGCCCCGGGACAAAAGATTTAGCCGATAAATTCATAGCCCAATTTTCGTGCGCAGACCCGCTTTTCACAACTGATATGAACGTATGGCGGGCAAAATTCGGCCTTCGCCCGTGCGATCCGAAGCCTAATTGGAAGACAACTCCTCATACTAAGACGGAGTAGCAGCAGCTATTTTTCTCTTATTATATCGCCTTTGCTGAAGCCACCGCCGGAGCTTATGGCTCCGATAGCGAATTTGGGCATTGTTTTGGATATTTGTATCTGGCCCGCAAGCGTTTCTTCAACGCCTAAAGACATGCCGCTGTCCGGATCCACAAGTTCCTCGCCGGCTTTGTAAACGGAGAATGTGTCGCCGAGTTTTACCCCGGCATCTAAACCGGCATTAATATATAATTGGCTTCCTTTAACGGTCACAACTTTTCCTTCCCACGGGAGCTTTTCCATATTTTTTACAACCCAGTCGACGCACTTATCAAGAGCTCTGGAAAATGTTTTGGAAAGGGTGCTTCTAAGAGTTCCTCCTCCGACGCCTGCGGCGCCGCTTCCTATGCCCCCGCCAAAAAGGCCTAAAGAAGCCTGCGTTTGCGAACATTCGTGAGATCCTTTTATCTCAAGCGAGGTTGTGTCATACCAGCGAACGATAACGGAGACCTTGTTTGTGCTGACGCCAAGGCCTCCGAGCCCTAAGCCGCCTTTGCCCCAGCCAGCCCCTCCGCCGCCGAAAGACGATCCCTTGCCTGCGCCTGTGATCATGCCGACAAATAGCGCCTGTGCAGCCATTGCTTTGCCGGCTTCAGCGCCGCTTCCTCTCGAAAGCCCCGATTGTTTTGCCGCCTGCTCTTTTTCGGCTGCGCGCGAAAGAGTCATATCGATTGCTTTTCTATCGCGTTCGACAACGATAAATTTATTTGTATTTACGAGCTTATCGACAAGCATATCTCCTAAGTTTACTGCTACGTCAGAGCCCCATTCAACATTTTCAAGTTTAAAGTCGGCCACAGCCACAACTTTTTTCAAAGATGAGAGTCCGACCTCATCATTTTTAGGTTCGCTTTTTTTCTCGCGTTTGACAGCAAGCGCGTCCGTTGTC
>JACPIG010000028.1 GCA_016188205.1 Candidatus Woesearchaeota archaeon | reverse complement strand
AGCCCCTTCAGCTGCTCATTAGTTGGCCCGGTTCTCATTTTTATTTTTGTTTAAATGCGGGGGACGAGATTCGAACTCGCGCACCCACTAAGGGACAAGGCCCTCAACCCGACGCTCCGCTTATATGACCAGTACAAGATACGGAATTGCGCATTTGGCCAGGCTCTGCCACCCCCGCACATAATCGCAACAGTTATGGCGGACTCCTCGGATTACTTCTTTCCCAGCTCCTCCTGGAATGACTCGAGCTTTTCCCCAAAAATTTCAGCTGCGCTCTCGAGTATTTCCTTGCACTCAAGCTGGCCCCAGGACTCCACGAACATTACAAAGTCTTTTTCCCTGTCCTCAACCCGGACAGCCCCTCCTGTCAGCTCGTCTATTGAGTCAGTCATGTTGCTCTTTGCAAGCTCCAGCTCATTTATGCCTATCTTTTTTCCCTTAAGCTCAAACACCTTCGGGAAGCGGTCAACAAGCGAGGTGTCCTTAATCTCGCCGGTTTCCTTTACATCAGGATAATGCTTGTAGTGCACAAGCCCGGGAGACCATTTTGCGTGCTCCCTTCCTTTTCCGAGAACAGCTGTAGCTTCTATCTCCAGCTTCTGGCCCTTCAGCAGGCTTACTATGGGCATTTTGCCGAACACAGGCTTTATCTTGGGGTCTTTTGACTTGAGTTCCTCTGCATACACAGTGCAAGGGCCCTGGACATTTGCAGCAAGAGTCATCTTAACCTGGCATCTGGCACATCCTGCGCCGCCGCATTTGCATTTGTCAGGAAGGCTGTAGCTCTCAAGGTCAGTCTTCAAAGGCACAAGCCCGAGCCTGTGAGCAATCATCTCGTCATAAATAGCCGAGCTGTTCTTCCTGAACTCAACATCCTCAACAGCCATTACAGGCACTTCATCTGTCGCTATGCGCCTGATTGCGTTCACAACAGAAGTGTCTGTGTTGCGCAGTGCAACAACAAGCCTGTTTGCCTTCTTGTCGTAGTCCAAAACCGAGATTTCCATTATCAGACCCTCCTTCCCCTTTTACCGCCCTTCTTCCTGCAGCTGTCATGAGGAATGGGCGTGACATCCTCAATTATTCCTATCTTCAGGCCCATCCTTGAAAGCGCCCTCACAGCAGCCTGCGCGCCAGGCCCGGGATTGTTAGGGCCGTTGTGGCCGCCAGGAGCCTTTATCTTGACATTTATGCCTGTAAGCCCCTTCTCTATAGCTGCCTCAGCAGCTTTCTTGGCAGCCATCATGGCAGCTGTCGGTGAGCTCTCCATCCTGTCCACTTTGACAACCATGCCGCCGGAAGCCTTGCTTATGGTTTCTGTTCCTGTGATGTCTGTGATGTGAATGATTGTGTTGTTGTAGCTGGCAAATATGTGCGCAATTCCCCAGCGTGCATTATCAGTTCTTCCTGCCATCTTCACCCTCCTCAAAACCTTTACTTGCCTTTGCAGCGTCAACGCCAGCGATTGAAAACGAGGACTTTCCGCTGAAGCCAACCTTGCCTTCCTCATCAACACTGACCATGTATGAAGGAGATGTCACCTTTCTCTCACCAACTGTTATGTGGGCGTGAACAATCATCTGCCTTGCCTGATTAACCGTGCTGGCAAGGCTCTTCCTCAAAACCACTGACTGGAGCCTGCGGTCAAGGATGTCATTAAGGGTTATGTCCAGAACAGACTCAAGATTCCTGCTCCTGACAAGCCCCAGCGAGGAAAGCTTATCAAGAAGCTGCCCGCTCTCCTTCTCCGACTGGGGGCTTTTCACAGCTATCAGCCGCTTTGCCTGCCTCTGGAAGCCCCTCAAAATTGAGTTAGCCTTCCAAATCTCCTTCTTGTTGGAAAGCCCGTAATCCTCGCACAGCTTAAGCTCAGCCTCAATCCTTGCCTTCTGCCACATATGGGCAGGCTTTGAATACTTTTTCTTAATCTTCCTCGGATCGCCCATTTTACTTACCCTGTCTTTCCTCCAACCTTCTTCTTTACAACTCCCATTACCTTGCCCTTGTTTCTTCTGAAGTTGCTCCTTGTGCGCTGCCCCCTTACCGGAGCGCCCATTCCGTGGCGCACTCCACGGTAGCTCCTGACTTTTTTCATAAGGCGGATGTCGCTGTCAACAGCAAAGTCATAATCAGTAGAGAAAAGATGCAGGTTCTCGCCTGTCTCGTAATCCTTCCTCCTGTTAAGCATCCAAACAGGCATGGACTTTGCCGCGCCTTTCAAAGCCGAATCAAGCCTTTTTACTTCCTCATCACTCAGGTTGCCTGTCTTTGCATTCCTGCCCACGTTACTGAGAACGCAGACAGCATTCGCAAAAGAATGGCTCACTCCCTTAATCTGCCTAAGAGCAGAAATAACCTGCTTCCTTCCGTCCAGGTCAGTGTCCATAATCCTGACAAGGTGCCTGAAGTCCTTTTCCACAGCTTTTTCATCAGCCATTTCAGCCATTTAAATCACTTAAACTATTTTCAAATCGCCAGTTTCAAAACGCAAAACCGCGCAAACACCCGAGAACAGACAAAAATCACGTCAAGCAAACCCTAAAACCGCTTGCCGCAAAGGCTTACTCGGGCTTATACACGTCGGGATTAAGAGGGGGTATTTAAAGGTTGCTTTTTTGGACTTACCAAAAACTATAAATACTTATAGCTGATTATAGCAATTATGGCTACAACAACAATACAAATCAATAATAGCATTAAACACAGGCTGGAAGGCTACAAGATGCATGGCAGGGAGAGCTACAACGAGGTATTGGAAAGGCTATTGGAGGATGTTTCCCGGCTGAACGCTAAAACCAGTGCAGAAATCCAAAATGCAAGAAAGGAAATTGCATCAGGAAAATTCAAAACGCATGAGCAACTGGGGAAGGAGATGGGCTTCTAGTGGCTTACACGATAGTATGGTCTGATTCAGCCTTAAAGCAGCTAAAAAAGCTTGAGCAAGGCATTGCTAAGCGCATCTATGAAAAGGTGGGCGAACTCTCCGGAAACCCTCTCAGAAACACAACAAAGCTCGTAGGGGAGCCAGGCTATCGGCTTCGAGTCGGTGACTACAGGGTTGTCTTTGACATAAAGCACAAAGAGCTGCAAGTGTTGGTTCTTAAGGTCGGGCACAGGCACAATATTTATTGATATGTTAGAAAAGGAAAGTAAATAATCTAGTTAGTATATCAAAGGAGAGTTTCGTTTCATCATATTTACTACCATTAAGTTAACACAAAATAGAAAGATTAATAAGCATGCTGTCTTCTTTTTATTAATATGAGCCAGCAAGCGGACTATAATCTTTTTGCACATAGATTGAGAGAATTGGTAGGTCCAAACGGACATCCAATAATACTAAGTAGAGAAACTCTTGAGAATTTATGGGCTAAAAGAGCTAATCTGGATGATCTTATTACTTTGTTTAGTTATGCTCATGAACAAGGCTGCGAAAGATTTTTTGCTGATTCAGTAGCCTATTTTCTCAAGAAAGGGTACACGACACAGGATTTAGTTAGGGTTGCTGAATTAACAGACCATAAGGGAGAGCCAATATTAGATCATTCTAATGATTTTCGGGGTTTTGTTCAAATTAAAGGAAATGTTGAGGAAGCTATTGCTGTGGCGGGTGTAAGAGATTGTGATGGAGTGACAGTATTTCGTAGAGAAAAATACGGTGGGCATCAAGGTGGATTTGAAGGAATCACAGATTTACTAAAAGCCGGAGGAAACGCACAAAAGGTTCAGGAATTAGTTGATATAATTGGAGCGGATGGAATATCTGTATTTAGAACCCCAAGAGACATTATTAGATTTATAGAAAGTAAAGGAACAAAAACATACGCTCAGAGAGTAGTCGCACTTAGAGCTAATGATGGCGAGCAAATTTTTAGCGAGTTTGATATTGGATTATATAAAGAGCAGGGTGGATCAATTAGATATGCTCAAATGCTGTCAAGCTTAAGAAGTACATTGGGGCAAACAATTTTCTCAAGAGGGAAAGATATTGTTGATTTTCATGAAGGAAAATATGGTGTGTGTGCGGCAAAGAAATTTATTGGCCTTTCGGATAGTGAAGGAAACACTGTATTTAGAGATGGATATGATATTGTATCATTCTTGAGGGCGGGAGGAACAATAGATGAAGCAAAGGACTATATTGCAATTGCAGATAGCAAAGGCCACACTTATTTCAACGGATATGAAATTGCTCTGTTAAGGAAAAATCAGGTTTCTGCACTATTTGCCGCTTCATTAGCGGCAATGGGATTGAATGCAGAAACAATAATGTACCATTTTAAACTAGGTCTGTCAGGAAATAATACTACATTCAGAAACTCTGGAAAACCAAAAGCACTGATATTGTACCCTACCGGCAACCCTCCTGATTTTATTGGTGTCCAAGCGTTTAGTGACGATGATACATATGAATTCCTTAGAAAAATATTAGACGCTTATGATGTTAGATTGAGGGCAATTTCAACAGTTGGAGAAATGGATAGAGAGACTGAACAAAATGCAGATGCTAAGCTATTGATTCTTGGAGGACATGGGGCAAGGCAATCATTAACATTCGGAGAGAACCGGCCTAAATATGGTGTAGAAATAGATGAAGAAGCTTTCAAATTAACGGTTGATACAAAAGGGTTAGAAGTAATATTAGATAGACTGCCAAATGATGCCGTTATCTTTTTAGATTCGTGCTTTAACGGAGAAGGTAAAGAAAATGAAATGAACATGGCAAATTATGTGGCAGAATGTGCTCCTGGCAGAAAAGTTATTTCTGGAACCGGTGTATTTAATGCCGGAAAGATAACTATCAAGCAAATGTTTCCATTGGATTTGGCAATAATGGCCTGCTATACATATCAAGATTGTACTTATGTTGCTAGATTGGATTGAACAATCTTTATATAAGCAGCCTCATTCACGCAGGATATGAAATTCGCCCACATGTCAGACTGCCATATTGGAAGCTGGCAGAGGACGCCGAAGCTCACGGACGCAAGCATAGCGGCGTTTGAAAAGGCGATGGACATATGCGTTGAGACAAGCGTTGACTTCATACTGATTTCAGGAGACCTTTTTGACACTTCTATTCCCGCTGTTGACAAGCTGAAAGAGGCTGTGCTGAAGCTCAGGGATGTCAGGGACAGGGGGATTCCTGTTTATGTCATTGCAGGCAGCCACGACTACAGCCCGACTGGAAAGACGATGCTTGACGTGCTGGAAAAGGCAGGGCTGTTCACGAATGTTTCAACCACATCCGAAATCAGGGAAGATGGCAGCATAAGGCTCAGCTTTGCTGTTGACAAAAAGACCGGCGCGAAGATAACAGGGATTTCAGGCAGGAAGACAGGGCTTGAGAAGGGGCATTATGAAAAGCTGCTGAAGGAAGAGCTTGAAAAAGAGGATGGCTTTAAGATATTCATGCTGCACTCAGGAATAGAGGAGTACAAGCCAAAGCACCTTGAGCAGATGGAGGCAATACCGCTTTCATGGTTTCCGAAAAGCTTCAATTATTATGCAGCAGGCCATATCCATTCTGTTTTCAGCAGGCATGAGCCCGGCTATGGGCTGATAGCGTTTCCAGGTCCCCTGTTTCCGAACAGCTTTGACGAGCTGGAAAGGCTTGGCAGCGGAGGCTTCTACATAGTTGAGGCAGAAGGGGCAGAATGGAAGGGGGAAAAGCAAATCACGCTTAACCACGTGCAGCTGCCCATATACAATACCGTCTCCATAAAGATTGACTGCACAGGCAAGACGCCGGGAGAAGTTGAAACCGAGATGCTTGGCTTTGCAGAGGGAAAGGGGCTCATAAACACGATTGTATGCCTGCGCCTTTACGGCGAGCTTAAGGAAGGCAGGACGACTGACATAAGAATCAAAGACGTAATGGGCGCGTTTTACGGCAAGGGGGCGCATTGCGTGCTGAAGAACAGCTATGCCCTTACAAGCAGGTTCTTTGAGGAAATAAAGGTTGAGGCTGCAACAGTTGAGGATACTGAGGATGCGCTGATAAAAGAGCACCTTGGGCAGATAAAGGTGTTTGACGCGGAAAGGGAGCTGCAAATAACCAGGGCGCTCATGGGGGCACTGAGCGCGGAAAAAGACGAGGGTGAAAGGCAGGCTGACTTTGAGGCAAGGGTTACTGGAGAGGCTGCGAAGGCTCTCGGGATAAAGCTTTAAATGTGTTCTCCGGCTCAACAATGTAGCCTTCCTGCATAAGCCTTTGCATTGCTTCGTCTGATATTGAAACATAGACGCTTCGTATGAACTCATATTTTCTCACGTTTTCAGCGCCCAGCTCCTGAAGAAGCGCGTCAAGCGCAGCAGACTTTGCCTCGGCATCATCCGCTTCAACATCCTTTCCTGCATTCCCTACATTTCCTACACTCACAAAGTACCTGTTCATTCCATCCATGTTCTCACCACACAATTGTTTTTATTGCTTCAAGCAGCCTGTGCCTTCCGTATGCCGGCTGCAGAAGCTCCTCAACCATCCTGTCTGCCCTTACAAGCCCTGCGCCAAAAACAGCTCTTTCGTTTCCTATGTTCTCGGCAGCAGAAGCGACAACTGCTCCGGCAACATGCGGCGACGCCATGGAAGTGCCGTCTAAAGTAGCATAGCTGCCGCCAATGTAGGAAGATGTTATGCCAACCCCGGGCGCAGAAACGTCATTTGTGAAAAATGAGTTGCTGAAATCAGCGTGCCTGTTGTAGCGGTCAACAGCGGCAACAGCAATCACAGGGTCGCCAAACGCAGCAGGATACATTGCAAACTCGCCGCCATTGTTGCCGGCAGCAGCGACAAGAATCAGGCCTTTGTCAGCAGCAGCATAGCATATTGCCTCAAAACCGCTTGACGCAACAGGGCTTCCAAGGCTCAGATTAGCCACATGAATGCCGTTCGTAATGCACCATTCAATGCCTGCGATAATATCGCTTTCAGAGCCAGAGCCGTTCTCGTCAAGAACCCGCACTGCATAAAGCGTGCTTCTGATGGCAATTCCATAATTCTGGCCTGAGAATATCCCTGCCACATGCGTGCCATGGCCATTCCTGTCAGCAGGATTGTCATTGCCTTCAATAACATCATAGCCCTTCACGCTTCCAAATCTGCGCTCAACCTCAGGATGATTATACTCAATACCTGTGTCAATCACAGCTATATTTACTCCTTCGCCTGAAGAATGCTCCCTTGCAGCATAAGCGCCAATGTTCTCAAGGTTCCAGACGCCGCCTTTTGCCACGGCTGATTTGGCAAATTTCCTCACGCTTTTCGGCTTTGGAACAGAAAAGTCAGAGGCAACCTCAATCTTTCTGAACATAGCCCTGAGCTCAGCATACCCGCTTGAAAGGCTGTTGCCGCTGCCTGCAAGCATCTGCGCGTCTTTTGCGCCGCATTGGACGCTCATGTAAGGTATGAAATCAAAAACATGTGTAAGCTTTCCAAGCTGCTCAAGGCTCCTCGCTGCCTTCTCCTTCCTTCTGCCTTCAACCTCAACTATAAGCTCAAGCCCGCCTGAACCCCTGCCTGCGCTTACAGACCTGCGAAGAAGTTCCCTCCTCCTGAGCTCAAGCCTCTGCCGCTCAGCACGATAACCAGCCACAGCCTTGTATGCCATGGCTTTGTGTAAGATTTCCCTGTTAAAATGAGTTGGCACGAAATTTCCGGAAAGGTTGCGAAGAAAATGAATGTTTATCCGGTTTTCCCGGAAATATTCCAAAAGGGTATAAAAACGTGGCGCAAAACTTGCGGAAAAAGCGGAAATTTTACGGCTGCTTTTTGTTTTCTATGTTGGCTATAAAATTTATATATCGGGCTTTTCCTTTAATACTTATGGACGGAAATCTGCTGAAAGAAATGATTAAGGACTGTGAAGGGTGGGAAACGAAATACAAATTCGGGAGAAAAATGACTCTTAAGGAGTTAGATAGGATGTGCGGCATAGAAACCTGATTTTTGAGGCGATGCCATGTTTGATTTTGATATTTCAGACGAATTAAAAGTTCTTATGAGGAAGCTTTCCAAAAGTATTAGACAATAAGCAAATCACTTATCGCTTGAGCTTCTCCAGCAAAATCTCCCTCACATCCCTCGCATCAGCCCTTCCCCTGGTTTTTGCAACAACCTGCCCGACGAGGAAGTTAAGGGCCTTTTCCCCGCCTTTCTTGTAGTCGCTGACTGCCTTTGGATTGCCTTTTATTGCCTCGTCACACAGCCTCCCGAGCTCGGCATCATCAGCAAGGACAGCCAAGCCCTCCTTTTTAACATGGCTGTCAACATCAAACTGCTTCTCCACGAGCTTCTCAAGCAGCCTCTTTGCTGTTTCGTCTGTTATTTTTGTTTGTTCAACAAGCCTCAGAAGCTGCACAACATGTCCTGCTTCAATCTCAACATCATCAAGCTCCTTTTTGTTGTAATGAAGGACTCTCAAAAGCTCGCGCCTGAGCCAGCGCGCAGCAAGAACAGGATTTACTTTCTCAGCAACCTTCTCAAACAGCTCTGCAAGCAGGATTTCTGAGGAAAGAATTTCAGCATCTGTCCTGTCAATCTTCAGCTTGCTCACATAGCGCTCAAGCTTATGGTTCGGCTTCTCAGGCAAAGACTTTGAGATGGAATTGGCGTGTGCATCGGTTATGTGCATGACAGGCAGGTCGGGCTCAGGGATGAACATGTAATCCATTGCCTCTTCTTTCTGCCGCATAAATACTGTTTCCTGCAATTCCTCGCTCCACGCCCTTGTCTCGCGGCTTACCTTTTTGCCTGAAGCAACGACAGACTCCTGCCTCTTTGCCTCGTAGTTGATGGCAGCAACAATGCTCCTGAACGAATTAACATTTTTAACCTCAACCCTTCTGAACTCAGGGCTTACTGACACATTAACATCGCTCTTTACGCCAGCATCAGGGTCAACTGCCCGGATGTATGACAACGTCGTCATAAGCCGCTTGAGCCAGTCGCGCACATTGTCAGGAGAGCTGAAATCAGGCTCTGTAACTATCTCAACCAGAGGAAAGCCAGACCTGTTGTAGTCAACAAAGCCAGTGTCAGGGTCCCATTTTGCAGGGTCTTCCTCAAGATGAACATCAGCAATGCCTATTCCAAGGAAGCTGCCTTTTACGCCAACAGGAAAAGAATAGGTTCCGGAGATTGTGCGCTGGTAGCCGGAAGGAAGGTCAGGCCATGAGTAATGCTTTCTCTGGAAAAGAAGCCGCTTGTTTAGTTCGCAATCAAGCATCTGTGCAATAGCTATTATCCTGTCAAGCGCTTCCCTGTTTGGGAGCATGGGCTTGCTGCCTGGCTGTGAAGTGCAGACAGGGCAGATATTTGTGTTTGGGGCTGCTTCGGGGTCAATAGCGCAGTCGCAGAAAAGCTTTTTCCTGTTTTCAACATTAAGGTAACCGTGAACCTCAAGTCCAATCTTCAGCTTAGGCATATGCCTTTGTTGTTGCCGATGTTTTATATAGTTTTCTGGCATTTGCCTTGCCGAAATCAGCAACAATTAGCAACAATTAAATACACTTCTAAATAACTTCTTCTCATGCCGGAATGCGTCTACTGCGGTCAGAAACCTGTAATCATTACAGAGCGAGCAATGTGCAGGAAGCACTTTGTAAGGTATTTTGAGGAAAAAGTAAGGCGCACAATAAAGCGCTTCGGGCTGATTGGAAGAAAGGAAAAAGTAGTTGTTGCTGCAAGCGGCGGCAAGGACAGCACAACAGTCCTTTACATCCTGAAAAAGCTTGGGTATGAAGTAGAGGCGTTGGCAATAAACGAAGGCATACACGGGTATAGGGATGCGACGCTTAAAGACCTCACTGAGTTCTGCGCCCAGAACAAAATAAAGCTGAACATTGTTTCCTACAAGGACTACTTCGGCTTCACGCTTGACGAGCTGCTGCAGAAAAAGAATCTTCACCCGTGCATGGCGTGCGGCATATTGAGAAGATACCTTCTCAACAAGGCATCGCAGGGGTATGACAAGCTCGTGACTGGCCACAACCTTGATGATGAGGCACAGTCAATAATGATGAACATGACAAAGGCAAACGTCTCGCTTATGGCAAGGCTTGGGCCAAAGACCGGGCAAATAGATGACGCAAGATTTACGCCAAGGGTAAAGCCGCTGTATTTGTGCTCTGAAAAAGAAGTCGCCACATACTCATACCTTCAGGGATTCCAGATAAAGTTCACAGAGTGCCCAAACGCAGCACAGTCATTCAGGGCACATATACGCGATATGCTCAATGAGCTGGAGGCAAAAACCCCAGGCACGAAGCTAGGCATAGTGCACTCATTCCTGAAGCTAATGCCTTCGCTTAAACAGATGCCGGTTGCAAAAGAAATGAATTATTGCGCAGAGTGCGGGGAGCCGTCAGGCAAATCGGTGTGCGGCGCGTGCAGCATAGCGAAAGCAGCAACGCAGGTAGTTGATTAACATGTAATGCAAAATGTTCACAGACATAATATCCCCAAAAGGAAACGAGAAGGAGCTCATAGCAATGGCTTCGCGCCTTGGCGTCAAAGGGCTCGCTCTAATCGGCGAAACAGAAGCTCGGCTTGCAGAGCTTCAGAAAGGGACAGGCATAAGGCTTTGCGCAGCAGGGCAGGGAAAAGCAGGCATAATAATAACAGAGGAAATAAGGAAGCGCAGCAAGCCAGACATACTCATGGCAACGCGCCTGTTGAAGCACTCAGAATACAGGGAGCTTGGCAGGAATGGCGTTGCGATATGCTACCCTGTGGCAGAGCTTCTTAATGCAGATGACAAAACGCGCCAGCTTGAAACCATAATCCGCAGCATAAGGCTGTGCAGGAAGCACAAGGTAAGGATTATAGCCGCAACAATGGCTTCTGAGCCATACGGCATGAGGGCTGAGAAGGAACTGAAAGCGCTTTTCCTTGCCCTTGGAATGAGCACGAAGCAGGCAAAAGAGGCGGTTACAGGGGCGTCGGAAATATTGAGGAACAAGGGCGGGATTTAGCAGCGAATTTAGGCAAAGTTTTTATCAGCTCAATCACTACCATTCTCCAACATGAACCTTGACTTGACACTTCAGGAGAATATGAGACAGCCAGGATTCAGAGAGATAATTGCGCCATTGATGGAACAGCGCGGCGTAACCTGGCACGGTCCCCAAAGGACGCTGGAGCAGCTGATAGGTGCTGGCGCAGTTGTAAAGCCAGACACCGATTTAAGCCAAGCCAGGCGATTAACCGCAAAACTCGAGTCAGATGCGGCATTAACAAAAGCCGAAGCACAATACTTAACCAGCACATACAAAGCCGTTGTGGAAGGCATTGAGCAATTGCAGGAAGGACAAGCATACTTATTGCCAATGACGAAAGAAGGGCTTGCACTTGTGCCTGACAACTACGATACCAGCACAAGGTTCAGGAAATGGGGGAGACTTGTAAAACTAAGAAGATTTGGCTCGGTAGACGCGGCAGAAAGAGCAAGAATAACGCCAATGCAGCTGATTAGGGTTGCATTCCAGAAAGCAAGGCTTCACGAGTCCTATACAGGCTATAACTTTGCAGGCATAAGAGTTGGTGAAGGAAGCACTTTCAACAGAGTCCTGCTTGAAGACTGCATAGACGGGGCAATGATTTTTAGCTACTGCACATATGTTGGCAAAGCAGACGAAACAGCAAATATAATAGTCACACAGAGACACCAGCCATCTTCCACTCCAAGAACAGGCGGCATGTATGTTGTAAAGGTGCCGTCTGTTGACAAAGAAGAAGTGCAAAGCTACAGGATTGTGCTGAAATCAGTCCCCATAAGAGAAAAAAGGACAGGAAGAACAAGATATTCAACATGGTTCAACCTCAATGCAGAGCATACATGCGTTATAAGACAGGACGGCGCACACACCGGCAGATTCGTAAGGGGCTCTCGTGACCTCTGCAAGCACATACAGGCGGCAATGCTATATCTTGGCTGGTATCTGAGAAGCAGCGACGACCCCTATGAGCTTTCGTTCCTTGTCAATGTTGTGCCAACACAAAGCCAATACAACTATGCGATGAAGCTTAGGCATTCAGTGATAGCAGAGTACGAAGACGAGAAGGGCTCAATAATACATGGAACGCTCACAAAAATCCAGCGCGAAGTCCTTGAGTGGAAAAGGGTTGCTCTGAGGGGCTTTGACGAGACATTTGCAGCGCGAAAGGGCTTTCAGGACTACATCTTAGGCGCGCCGCAGGCGCTTGGCGGGCTTTGAACAGCCTTTACATCCTTAATCTCAGATAGAAAGATTTGTATGCATCCTTCTCCCTTTAGGAAGTATGTGGTCAAAAAAAACTATCTTACAGTGGAGGCACAAAAAGTCTGGGAACATATCCGGGCAAGGAAACTGTAGACAACGAAGGGCATTACCTTCTTGACCTGCCGCACAAGCCCATAAAAGCGGCGAAAGAAAAGATAATTGAGAGAATCATTCTGGCAGAGAAGGAAATAAAACCGGTTGCAAACATAACTAATCATTATAGCCCCAGAAACAAGCGTCCAAACTGGGGGGTTTTTCTTGAGGAGTTAAAAGGGAAGATTGAACGGAAACTATGATTTCCTGCGGAACCATACCAGAGGCAACAATAATATTTATATACAGATAAGCCAAAAAACCACCTTGGTAGTTACAGCTATATTTCATAGGCAAATAATAGGCAAATAACAGGTAAAAGGGCTTGTTTAATGGCTGAAAAGGGTGTGTTAATGGGAAAGATGATCATTTTCATCCTGATTCTTGCAATTGCGCTCAGCACAGCCGCAGAGGCAAGAGTGGTCGGGGAGATAACTGACAACAAAGGCAAGTTTTTCGGACCGCCAGACCATATCTGCGATGACGTCAACACAGCGTCGGATGCCCTAAAGGTTGAGTCTGGAGGCCAGCAAGCCAGCTGGGACTGCCAAACAGGCTCATCTCCTCACAGGCCCTATTACAGGATAGGAGCGGATGAAGGAACCCACACTTTCACCTTAACGCCCCCATCAGGGTATGAATGCGATACGTGGGGAGTGAATTACCCGTATGGCGGCGCCACAAATACCGGAGGAACAGGGTGCGCAGCCACGATAACAGCCCTCAACGGAGAATGGAGCACGCACCTGTGGTTTTTTGTAAAAGTACCAGTGCCCGCAGTTGTATGCAAGGACAACGACGGAGACAAATACGACAACTGCCTTCCGAAGACATGCGGGACAGGGAACATGGACACGGCAGGCAGAAATCCGAGCTGCGGAGGCAAGACACAGATACCTGAATGCAGCATGGTGGATGTGGGCAGCTGCAAGGTCAAGGTCTGCCCGAAAGGGTGGGATGAAGAAGACAACAGCTGCTGCCAGTACGGCAGCTACCAGACAGGCAGCAACTACAGGAATGTGGAGATAGACGATGCAGGCTCAGGGGGGGACTGTGATGATGACATTTTGCTGAAGAACAGCTGGAGCGTGTCAGGAAGCACAATAACAATAAATTCAGAGGCAAGGAAGACAGATGCGGGGCACAGACTCGGGGCAGGGTTCACGATAGAGGCGGCAAACTGCCAGTTCAGCGACGGCTCTGTCACGAAGGAAGAA
>JACPIG010000026.1 GCA_016188205.1 Candidatus Woesearchaeota archaeon | reverse complement strand
TCAGGTTTACTTAGAAGTGGTTAATGGTCGGCTTGCCAACAGGGGTTATTCAAAGTCCTCTATTGATTTGATAACAAAGTCTGTGAGCTCTTTGGTTATGAAAAGCGAGGACGAAGCGTATAGCTCCTTCACATTTTTTATGGCCATTTCCTTATCAATAATCTTGTTTCTGAATGCCCTCAGGATTATGCCTACGGTTCCATGTGCTTCTACGCCGTGCACGCCCGCTACTGTTCTGGCATCCAAATCGTCTGTAAGGAAATAGTCTGCTTTCTCCTGCAGCGCCAGGGCTATTGCCTGTGCCTCGCCCAAATCAAGGGAAAACTTGTTGACAAGTATTTCCGCTACGTCCTTGAATTTCGGCTGAAGGGGCAATATCTTCACTCCCCTGAAAGCATCCAGAGTGATTTTGTTCCTTTTCAGCTCGTTTTTTACTTCTTCAGGAACATAAACCTCGCCAAAGGCGCGCAAGGCAGAAGCCAGGTCAACTTCAAGAAGATGAATAAAGGGCCCCGTATTGGAAACAACCCTACTTGCCATGCAGCCCCCAAAGGGCGTCTTCTTTGATTGCTGATTCAAGGCGTTCGGATTTCAGTTTTTTGACAAGCTCCCTCACAGCATCCCTTATGAGCTCTGACTTGTTGGCATACCACCCTTCCCTTATAAGCTCATCTGCTTCGTATATCAGTTTTTTGGTTAGCTTTGCAGGCACTGTTTCCACTATAACCACCTCATAAAGTATTACCATGGTAATACTATTTAAAACTTTCGGTTTTGGCTCAAATCACAATATTTATATAACAACTTTCCGTTTTTCGGCAAATGGACGGCACAGCTTCAGGCGCAAGCTCCGAGCAGGCAGCTGCGTTGCAGAAGGAGAACTGCCTTTTCTGCCACATTGTTGAGGGCAAAGTCCTGTCACGAAAGGTGTATGAGGACGAATCGGTTATTGCAATCCTTGACATTAACCCTGCGAACGCAGGGCACATTCTTCTTATGCCGAAGGAGCACTATCTTTTCATGCCTCAGGCTCCTGAAACGATGATAGGCAAGCTGTTTGTAGTTGCGAAGCAGCTTTCCCATGCTGCGCTTCGCGCATTACGGACAGATGGCACCACGATTTTTGTTGCGAACGGCGGCATTGCAGGGCAGAGAGCGCCTCATTTCATGGTTCATATAATCCCGAGGCTTACAGGGGACGGGCTTGCCTTGTCAGTTGCAGAGAACCCGATTGCAGCAGAGGTTAATGAACAGGTGAGGAAGCAGATTCAGGCAGTGCTTGGCGCAGCTTTAGGCGCTGCTCCTTCTTCAGCTCCCGCAGAAATGCCAGAAGCCGTATCAGGAAGAGCTGAGCCTGCTGCTGAAAAACCGATTGTTCCAGAAGAAAGAAAAAAAGTTGGAAGCGATAGCGATAAGCAGGATTCTTCTGGAAATGGCGTTGACCTTGACACAATCACGAATATGCTCTTGGGAGGCAGGAATGGCTGACTGCACATACTGTGAGTTTAAGGGAAGCGTTCTTTTTGAGGATGAAAAGGTAGTTGCCGCTCTTCCCCCGAGCCCTGTTGTGCCTGGGCACGCTGTTGTTTTCCCAAGGCAGCATTTCCAGATTGTTGAGCAGGCTCCTGATGAAATCGTGTCAAGGCTTTTTGAGGTGGCGAACAAGCTGTCAATAGCCATGTTTGAGGGCTTGAGGGCACAGGGCACTAATCTTATAGTAATGGACGGGCTCGGGGCTGGGCAGAAAGCGCCTCATGTTGCTGTTGATGTTGTGCCAAGGACAAACGGGGATGGGCTGAGTCTGGCATGGCCTTCAAGGAAGCTGAGTGACGAGCAGATGGGCCTTGTGGAAACGCAGATAAAGGATGCTATGCTTGAACTGAGCGTCAGCGCAGCGCCTGTTCCTGCAGCTGCTGCAGGGAAGGAGAGGGAAGAAGGCGAGCCGGAAGCTGAAGATGAGGGCGGGGAAAGCGTTACAAAGAAACACAAGAGGCGGGTTGACCCATTCCTTAGGCAGTTGAGAAGGCTGCCTTAGCTGAAATCGGGCCAAACCGAAAAATATTTATACGAGATGTTTACACAATATTATTTTGAATACGATGGCAACGGATACAATATCGGTCAGACTGGATAGGGCTGTGCTTAAGGACCTGGCAGCTGTTGAGAAGGAATGGCAGACAGACCGTTCAGAGTCGCTGCGCAGGCTGCTTGTTAAAGCCATAAGTTCATGGAAGGTTCAAAACGCGCTGGAAAAATTGAGGCAGCATAAGATTTCAATAGGCAAAGCTGCAAAGGACTGCGGGCTCTCTCTGTGGGAAATGATGGACTTGGCCAAAGAAGCCAATATTGACTGGGTAGGTTACTCTAAAGGTGACCTTGAAAGGGAACTCAGGATTTTAGAGGGCTATGCAGAGGGCAAAAGTTGATATCCGACGCCACATGCATAATTGCCCTCAGCAGGATAGGGAGGCTTTATCTGCTCAAAGAATTATTCAAAACAGTCATTATCCCGGAAGATGTAAAGAAGGAAGTGCTTGTGGAGGGAAAGGAAGGGTTTCAGGAAATAAGCAAGGCAATTGAAGATGGCTGGCTAAAAATAGCGGCAACAAAAAAAAGGCTGGAACTAGGGCTGGGCGATGGCGAGACTGATGCGCTGAGCCTTGCAAAAGAGACAAATGACGCGCTGATTCTTGATGACACAATTGCGATAAGGGCGGCTAATGTTTTGAATATACGAACTATAAGAACTGCGGCAGTTTTTGTCATGGCTATAAATAAAGGCATAATGAACAAAGACAAAGCAATTGAGCTGCTGAACAGCTTAATTGAGGCAGGATACTACATTTCAACGGTTCACTATTCGGCCATATTGGCGAAACTCAAGGAATAAGGGCGCTTCATTCACAAAAGAATGAGCAGCAGGTTGCCGAACTTCACGCTTACGAGGAAAGCTATGAGGAAAGAGGGCACAAATGGTATGCCTTCCTTTATGAGCACTTTTTTTATTTTCCCCATATGCCTGTATTTCAGGAGCTGCCGTATCTGGCTTTTCTCTATGCCCAAATCCTTTGGGCCGCAAACATACTTGCGGTTTACGTAGACGTCCTTTGCTATCCAGTCGCCCTCTGTCAGCTTTTCCGGACCAACATATTTCAGCATGCAGCTCTTTTCAACCGCTTTTGCAAAAAGCCAGAGAAAGACTGCCGCAACTGTTGCCAATGCCGCTGCTATGAGCGCCATTCTTATCATCGGCTCCTGCACCACAAGTATTGGAATGATGATTGCTGCCAGCAGGGCGGTTATTGTCAGCCTGAAGCCCTTAAGCTGCGCTGCCTGCTGCGAGAACTGCTTCGCAAACCTTTGCCTGTTTCTCGCAGCGATTACAATGCTCCACGCAAAAGCGTAAAGCACGCCAACAAGCATAAGGTTTATCCAGAACGCAATCATTGCCTGGTCAAGTTTCAGAAACGGGAACTTGAGCCCGAACTGAAGCCCGAGAAGCGCGCCGAGAGCAATAAGCATCTTGCTGTCTCCGCCTCCCCATTGTCCCGCATAGAACATGATGCTTCCGATGGCAAGGAAAACGAGAAGCCCTGTGACGCTGTAAACAAGCGGCCATATTGTGCCGAGTATCAGCGAGCTGAGCAGCGCGATTGCAACACCCGATATTGCTGCGCCGTAGTTCAGCCAGTCAGGCACTTCCCTTGTCCTGAGGTCTGTTATTGAAGCGGCTGCAAGGACCGCTGCTGTGAGGGCATACGTAACCAATTCCGCCATGGTTCCTCCTTTTTGGGAAAAATATATATAATGTTTTTGGTGTGTATGCTTTCAGGAAACTGATGGAAGAAACTGTAAGCAGGTCTACTTGACCCTCCTTACTCTTCCAGCCTTCAAATCATCCATGCTTCTCCTGAAGCTTTGCACCAGCTCAAAATCAATCTGCTCAAGCTCCTTTAGCCGTTCATATTCCCCATCGAAAAAGAAAAAGTTTATATATGTGTTAACACACATCACACATAGGCGATGCCTATGCCCAACATGACTATGTCTGTGCCTGTAGAGCTGCATAAAAAGATGATGCGGCACACTGAATTCAAATGGAGCGATATAGCCAGG
>JACPIG010000027.1 GCA_016188205.1 Candidatus Woesearchaeota archaeon | reverse complement strand
GGAGGAGGCTGTTTTAGCGGCAAAGACTCCACTAAGGTTGACAGGAGCGGCGCTTATGCTGCGCGCTACGTGGCCAAGAACATTGTTGCCGCAGGTCTTGCTGACAAGTGCGAGGTCGCGCTTTCATACGCAATAGGCGTTGCCGAGCCAACATCAATAAATATTGACACTTTTGGCACGGCAAGGATTCCTGAAGAAAAGATATCAGAACTCGTCAAGAGGCACTTCAGTCTCACTCCTAAAGGCATAATTGACTCCCTGCAGCTCAGAAGGCCGATTTACAGGAAGACAGCTTCCTACGGGCATTTCGGGAGGACAGAGCCCGAGTTCACGTGGGAGAGGGCTGACAAGGCGGACATATTAAGGAAGGAGGCGGGGTTGTGATACTGAATGTCCATCATTTACGCTTGTAAATGTTGCTGTGCCGTCCTGGTTTAAATCCATTTTTATCAAGAGTGCATTTGAATAACGTATTTCCCCCGAATAATAAGCTCTCATAACTTGAGCTAAAGTTAATCCTTGCGCATATGCTTGGAGGCATCTGAGCGGCCCATTATGGGTTCCTACCAGTGCTATATCTTCTTCCTGCCACATTGCCCACTCTACAAAGTTTACAACGCGGTTATATAGGTTCCTTTGTGTTTCTGCGCTTCCAGGTATTCTGAAATCAGGGTCTGTGTAGAATCCGGATAGTTCTGGACTGGCCTGTATTTCTGCCCTTGTCTTTCTTGTCAGGTCGCCCACATCTAATTCCAGTAATCTTTCATCTTCTATTATTTCACCAGTATACCCAATAATCCTGCATGTCACTTCTACAGTTGTTTTAGTCCTTGTTAAAGGGCTGGTGTAGGCATTCCCTATAAACAATCCCTGTTGTGCGAGTTCTCTTCGCAACTTATTGGCAGAGTCTACTACTTCTATGATACCTCTATTAGTCAACTGAGTAAAGCCAGAATTATCCCTGCCTTGAACTCTGTCTTCCAAGTTTCCATAAGTTAGTCCATGACGGACTATGTATAATGTTCTTGTCATCCATTGCCGGGAATGAAGCGGTATTTATAAACTTGTGCAGACCAGCGCTCTGAGAACAAGAAGCTTTATAAACCGGCTGATAATCACAACCATAAGGGGGTTTGTTATACGTTAGTCCCTGTTCTGTTACAAAATGCTTTTAAATCACAAATACTTATCACTTTAATAAGCGTCAAGATGAATGCTGCCACTTCATTGGAAGGGACTGTAAGTAATCCTAATCCGCTTCGTTGGTGGAGGAAACTTACTGGTCGTGCGCCTGCAAGAGGAATTGCACAACAACAAGTTACAAGTACTGATGATTCTGAGAATTGGGGAATCTATAGACCCCCAAAGGATAATGCAAATGGATTCAACGTGTTGATAGCATACTTGACCGGAGAATCCAGGAAGCAGTTCACAAGTTTTGCGCAACAGCTTACAGATGAAGGTTTTACTGTGATTGTTGCTCCGGGCGGGGCAGCTGCTTTGGAGCAGTATAAGTATAGGCATACCGACGCTCTTATTGTAGAAGCGGGGTTGGCAGATGATGCTGATGGTCAACAATTTCTTTCTTATGTAAGAGGTCAATACGGGACTCCTTTTGGGACAAATCCGGTAATAGCAATTCAATCTGGTGTGCCCATCACTACTCTTGAAAATTTAGTAAATGCTGTAGGAATGTATCATTTAGCTGATAGAACAGCTTTACTTAAAGACCAGCCTGACAATTTAAATTTAGTAGCCGCCGTGAAAGAAGCAACTCGAAATAGGAGGGATGCGCAAGGTGCTTTGGTGTCAAAACTTCTTACAGACTCTGATTTGGCGCATCCTGAAAGCAAAAGTTATGCGACGGTTTCAGAAGAGTTCATAAAGCTGGCAGTTCATGTGTTTGATACTGTACTCCCCGGCAAAAGAGTGACTCTGATGGTTGCAGATTCCCAACAGGGAATACGAGGTCTTGTAGACGGGAGGCACAACTATCCGCTTGGGTTTGTGGCTTATCATATGAAATTGATGGATGAGGCACAAATACATGCGGCAGAAGAACTTCAGGTTAAGCTTGAAGGAACAGGCATTGTTACTCCTGGATTATTGAAATATTTTTCAGTCCAGGGAAGTGACGGGTTGTATATTGCCTTTTTCAGGAGCGTATTAGCTGCCAATATGGCTCACATAGCGCAGACTATTGCCAACGAAAAACCTGGAGACAAAGCCCCGGTGGTTGAGGCATTGTTGGGTAGCAGCTTGTCTTTGTTGTCGGAATGGGACGGACGGATGTCAGGCAAAATAACAAGTTCTTCAATCAGGCGCTCTATAGCATCATATGTCAGCGCAAACAGAACAGACATCAGTGATTTAGAGAGGCTTGCCATGCAGGGAAAGCCGCTGGACCAGGGTGCTGCTGAGGCTTATGCTGCATTCTTGACTCGTGCAGGCAGAGAGGAAGATTTGTGGTGGTCTGTTTTTGACGCTAAACCCGCCAACATCGGCTATGGATTCGGTTTGATGCTGCCAGATGCCGGGCAAATTATGGGTGCTTTGTATGGCAAGGACGGGATAGACCAAGAAAAGGTTCGGGAATACAACCGTATTATTTTTGACCCCTCAGGCAGGATTGGTCCCAAAGCAGAGGATATAATTCATTTGGCTGGGTCACCAGAGCTTGGCTTGGCTCATTCTGAACAGGTCATGTGGTACGGCAGATTATTGAAAGAACTTCTTCCCGGAAGAGATGACGCAGGGCTGATTGACGCATTGCATGAATTGCTCAGATGGGGGACGTATAAAGCTCTTAGAAAGGCGCACCGGGTCATGGGTTATGCGTCCAGAAACGCGCAGCTTTTTGATGACCTCACCATTACGGAGAAGGAGCATGACAGGATGTTTAAAGCTTATGTCAGGAAGTTTGATTGGTGGAAAGAGCATGTTCCGCTTTACCCGGCAGCATTCTATTTGTTTGCGATGAATGTGGAAAGTCATAATGATTTCAATCACGCCTTGGGTGTGCTTGGGCAGGTATTGGAGTCTGGCTATACAGGCGTTCCTAATGAAGTTCCGCGCACATTGCCGGATGCAGCCCGCCCGATGAGAATGGATTTGAAGAATGCTTTGCGCGTGTTTCCTTATTCTGTGCAGTTGTCCCAAGCTGAGATGCCTGCATCAGAGGAATTATTGAGGAATGGATTATATCTTGACTTTAAGTTATAAGGTCAGAACAAGGTAAGGTCCGACCATGTTGAAAACTTTTTGGGCCACAGTGATAGAATGATGGATTAGCATTGTTTCGCTGGCGTTGGGTTGTTTTTTCATTAAGGAAAAGCTGCTGTTTACTATCGCGTTACGTGAATTTTTGAGCCTCACAAGCTTTTCTTCATCAAACTTATAGAACACTTCGTAAAAGTCTCTGAGCATCCCGGCTGTCTTCTGTGCCAGTTCTGCATATTCCCTTTTCGGCAGGTTTCTTTTGGCATTGTTGTGCAAATACAGGCATATATATTTGTATTCATCTCCTATGTTTTCTATAGATTCAATTATGTAATAAAGCGGGCCTAACTTGTCATAATCAACTTTGCCATTTTTGTTGATGTGCCTTCTCAGCACCATTGTGAACCTGTTGTTGGTTTGTTCCAAGAACGCCACGTTCTTCAGGTGGGAATAATCGCCTTTCTTCAAAGAGGCAATGAATTCGTCAGCCATCGATACCAGCAAAAGGAAAGTCCTTCTCAGCACATGGTCAAAGCCTTCTGTGTTGCCGGCAACATTTCTTATTACGCAATAGGACTGCCCCTGCTCAAGTATTTCAAACCCAACTACGTCTTTGCTTATGGATTCCTGTATTAGTTTGAGTAATTCAGGTCTGGAAAAGGTTACCTTAAGCTCATCAATCCCTCTTTTATATAAGGCTCGTATTGAGCGTATAGCCATGCCATCCAATTTGCTTATGTCTATATCGTGTCGCTCAAAGATGTGAGAATCTGATGATTGTATTACTACCCTGCTGCCATCCTCCTGTATGTCCAGCTCCTGCCCCTTCTGTATATTATTCCTCTTTGCCCATGCTCTCGGCAGGGAGATGAGCTGTGTTGAATTGGCTATCTGTATTACCCTTCTTTTCAATTTCCCACCCTTCAAACACCCGTTTTATTAAGGCAGTATAAGGGAACCGGGCTTTTTATTTAAAACTTTCTATTTTATAATGAAACATGATTTTTTATAAAATATATACGGAAACTATATAAAGCTATAAGGTATGGCAGCAATATCCGTAAGATTTCCGGATAAGTGATGGCAGTTGCAGGATAAGTATAGAGAATTGCGCTGATTAGTGAAATTATTGGCGCAATTCTAATAGCAATTCGCATAAATCATGAAACAATCTTGTGCGAATTGCTAAATATTAAATCGCATAAAAAGTTATGAAATTGATGCGATTTAACATAATCTCGTAAATTGCGCGATAAATATTTGACCGATTACCGCAATTTACGATAATGGCAATTACAGAGGTGATAAGATGCAGGGAAAGCTTAGCCTTCAGGAATATGAGGAAACAGAGCCCGAGTTTCCTTCCTGCCTTGTATGCAAAGGCGTAATAATAAGTCCTGTGTGTTCTGACTGCCTTGAAAAGGAAGCTCTTGCGTGGCTTTCTGACATTAGTCCGGATATGAAGCTGCTGCTTGCCCGCTCACCAGCTTTCTTCTCATCCCCGCATTCAGCCATTAACTGCATTCTGTGCAGCAGCGAGGTCAATATCTGCGCGCATTGTTACTGCAATGAAGTTAGCCAGATGCTTGCAAATAAGCCCTCTTTAAGCAGGGAGTTCCTTTTCATGTTCAACTTTGAATAAAAATATTCCCGCTGAATATTTTTATTCTTAGAAATCCGACCGAGCGACCGAAGGGAGCGAAAAATCCTCCCATCCTTGAATGGAGTGTCGGATTTCTATTGAGTTGGGTCGGGTAGTAAGCAGTTAAAAGAGGTGCGGCTCTGGGTTTTCGGGCCTTTTTGTCAAGCCCTGAAGCGAAACAGTACAATGGGGTGGTAGGAATGCCTTGGTTCAGTGAGCTGGACAGGGATGAGAGTGGCTTGGAGCTGCGCACAGGCGAGATTGAGGAGCTGGAGAACGACGAGCTTGAGCTCCGTGAGGCGGCTTTTATGGAAGGCTACATCGAAGCCGGGTTAGAGGAATATTACGAGTCTGAAGACGACGTTTGGGAGTAGGTATTTGCACAGAATTTAGCTTGTGCAAAGTAGCGCTGCCCCGATTGCTCCGGAAGACTTAAGATTGCCTTTCCTTATTTTTGTTTTTGATTTTTGTCCCTGGTACTTGTATTTCTCCGCAGCAGCCCTTATCTGCGCGTAAAAAGGCAGGTTGCTTACCCCGCCTCCGAGTATTATTGCGTCAGGGTCAAAGGCAGCTGTCATGTTCGCCAGCCCCATGCCGAGCTTGTCTATTGTCTCAGCCATGACTTTTCTCGCAGTTTTCTCTTTGGATGCGAATATCTTTGCAGGGTCAGGGCTTTTCATCTTTCCGCCAGCAGCAGCGTACCTTTCAACTATGTGCTTTCCCGAGCACCAGCTTTCAAGGTCGCCTTTTTTGCCGCAGCCGCACCTTGGTCCTGAGGGGTCTATTGTCATGTGGCCAAGTTCGCCTGCTCCTCCATTGCCCTTATAGAGCTTTCCATTAATGATAAGCCCTGTGCCTATGCCTGTGCCCATTATCATTCCTATCATGTTCCTTGTTCCCTTTCCCGCTCCAAGGCGGTGCTCTGCGAGCGCGAAGCACGCTGCGTCATTCTCTATAGTTATTCCTGTCTTCAGCTTTTTTTGCAGCAGCTGCTTTGCGTTCATTCCAACAAGATGTGGTATGTTTGGGTTGAATGTGATAATCCCTTTTCTGTTTATTCGCCCTGCCATGCTTATGCCGATGCCCCTGACATTTTTCGTCATCAGCTGCTTTGCAACTGCGACTATGTTGGTTATGGTGGCTTCCCTTTTTTTCTTCGCAAGAGTT
>JACPIG010000024.1 GCA_016188205.1 Candidatus Woesearchaeota archaeon | reverse complement strand
CATCATATTTATGGCGCTCTTTGGCATACTTCTGAAGAGCATAATGCTGCTCGTACTAATGGCGGTAGCAGTTCTCCCAACACTTTACAAGCGGTGGATAAAGGTTGACATGGGCATAGAGTTCATTGTGTTTGCGATTGTCCTGGTTGGAATAAACTATGGGCGGGTAACTGGCGCAATATTCGGGGCAGCGGCAATGCTTGCATCCGACGTAATAACGAAGGACATAGGCCCATGGACGCTTCTCAACATGGCAGCAATGGCAGCAGGAGGAATCATAGCAGGCATCATGGGAAATGCAAACCTCCTCCTTACAGGACTTGTCACAGTGGTTGCGGTTGACGCAATAAGGAAAACCCCGCCCATACTCCTCGGAGGCGGAAAGGAAAAGTTTGAGTCGCTTATAAACACGCCAATACACCTGCTGCTGAACCTCTGGCTGTTCATGATGCTTTCAAAAGTATTCGGGCTTTGATGCTGAAGGCAGCACGCGTCACGACTGTACATAAAAAATATATAGCAGCAGGCAGGAAACAGAAGAATGAAGCTTAGCCTGAACTTTGAATATTTGTTTCTGGCAGTTTTTATAGCCGTATTCCTTGCCACAGGGCTCGGCGTGTACGAGCAGAAACTAAGCCATCCTTATCCTGTCGGCTACTTTGCCTCAGACTCATTCTTCCACCAGGCAGAGGCAACGTGGATGAAAGAGCAAGGCACGATAAAGTATGCGCTGCCGAACATTGAAGGCGGAAGAAAGGATGTTTACGACTCGCACCCGCCGCTTGTGTTTGAGGCAGTGGGAGTGCTTTCATACGCGTCAGGGCTTGAAGTGTATGATGCGATTTACCTGTTTGCAATAATAATGCTTCTGTTATTGGGGCTTCTAATTTACATAATCATAAGAAGATTCAACAAAAACGTGGCTGTGCTATCGCTGCCAGTCACGCTTCTCATTTATACTCCTCCGTTCAGCCAGGCAATACTCTTCGGGCAGTGGCTTTTCATTGCCGGAGCGCTGTTCATGGCTGCATGCTTCTGGGCAACAAGCAGGCTGGAAGAAAAGCACGCTTTTGCACTTCTGGCAATATTCATGGCAGCAGCAGCACTTGCACACCAGCCAGAGCTATTGTTTGCAGCCCTGTTTTTGGCAATTTATCTGGCTGTGAGATGGATAAAAACAAGGCACGCAGTAAAAGAATTCGTGCCTGCACTAATAGCAGGGCTAACTGCGTTTGCGCTGTCAGCTTACTCATTAAACATATTCCGCCTCACGTGGCTGATGACTTACCTTGAAGACGCAAAGCTGGGGCTGACACAAGGCACAGGCGTTGCGGAAAAAGGGTTCTCTGACGTAACGCTGCAAAGCATGGGCATAGGATTCCAGATAAATATCCTGACTTTAATAGGGCTATTAGTAACAGCTGGACTAATAATATCAGTTCTTCTTATAACAACAAAGAAAAAAACAGGCATCTGGGCTGCATGGATTGCCTTTTTCATATTAGGGATAAGCTACCTGACTTTCCTCGGGCTCGCAAAAAGGGCGTTCGCGCACAGGTGGCTGTGGCACTTTTATTTCGCGTTCTTCTTCGGACTTGCGGCGTATTATGGCCTGAAAGCCGTAATAAAAAAATGGAACATAACGCATTCCGTAGCGGCTGCTGCAATACTGCTCATCCTGCTTGCAATGCCGAGCTACGGAAATACTCACGGAAGCCTGATGGACCAGAACAACTGGGAAGCCATGAAATGGGCTGCAGACAATTTGCCTGAAAGCGCCTCTGTTCATGTGTTTGACCTTGGAAGGATGCAGCAGTCATCAGCGCTCTACAACATGAAAAGAACGAGCTACATAATCCACAGGAACGCATACCAGAAGGCATTTGAGGCACAGGGCGAGATAAGGGGACTGGAAGACATAAAAATAGTTGACACCTACGAGTTCGGGCTGGCATCAGCATATTCTCATCTACTTTGCGACCGCAGAAGCTTTGACTACGGCTACTACCACACATACCTTCCTTCCACAGACCCGGAATGCCATGACGAATTTAAAGAGCCAACATCGCCGCCAAGAGAAACGAAACTGAGCAGCATGGAATACCTCTACATAAACACGGCAGATAATGGGAACACAGCAATATACAACAACGCGCTTGCTCAGAAGCTGATTAAAAAGGAATGGATAAGAAGCGTTTACTCAAACCCCTCTGTGACAATACTGAAAAACAGCAGGCCTGGAGATGAATGCCTATGACACTGCCTGACAAAGGAATGATAAAAAAAGAAGCGCTTTATCTGCTGCTGGCATTTGCAATAATCACGGCAATGTTCCAAATAATTTTCATAAAAGAAAGCATAATAACAGCAGGACGGACTGTGGCTGCGCTTTTCTGGCTCTTTGTCCTGCCCGGGTTTGCGCTCATGCACTACTGGCACGACAAACTTGATTTTCTCGAGAGGCTTATAATAGGGACTGTGCTCGGGCTTGCGGTTGTTGGAGTGGTTGGCTATAATCTGTCGCTGCTCGTGCACATGAAATACCACGCAATACT
>JACPIG010000023.1 GCA_016188205.1 Candidatus Woesearchaeota archaeon | reverse complement strand
CAGGCTGATGCCATGGGCCTGAAGCACCACTTGCTGGGCTGTGATGTCGCTAATCCGAAGCAGGAGGCGCTGATAGTCAGGGATTTTGTTGAGAAAAACATGGTTGATGCCCTTGTTTTGGGAGGAGTTGGACTGCAGCAGACGCAGCTTAAGTCATTGCAGAAGGCACTTATGCCTTTAAGGGTTGAGGTCTTTGCCAGCCATGCCGGTTATGACCATGAGGAGATTGTCGCTCAGATGATTAAGAAGGGCTATGACATCAGGATTACCCAGGTTGCCAGTGACGGCCTTGGTGAGGATTGGCTCGGCAGGCAGATTACGCAGGATGCATTTAACGAGTTGAGGAAGCGCTCCCAGAAGTACGGCTTCCATATCGGCTTTGAGGGCGGCTATGCTGACACATTTGTCTGTGACGGCCCGATATTCAGCAAGCGCATAATTATAGAGGAAGCTGAGCGCGTCATGGAGGACAAGTATTCTGGTTACCTCCTGATTAAGAAGCTCAGGTTAGTGGATAAGATTCCGATTATAAGGTGAACTGGCAGCCATTCGTTGACATAACGTAATTTATCTTAAAGTTAGTTCACGACCCTTAAAAGTGAGAGAGGGATGAGGTTCAAGCTTGGCAGGAAGTTCTGAAACCATATCTATTTGAGCAGATGCTATTCCAGTTAGATATCGATCCTCTAGAATGGCGAGCGCATCTTCACTGCTTTTGACTAGATCGGTTCTCTGAAGCAATGATAACGAAGAATCCACACTTGCTTTGCCCCCTGCGAAATCAGCAATTATTCTCAGTTTTGTATAATAAACCGCATAGTTGTTTAATAAAAGATTCCAATAGTCCGCATTTACATTCACTCCGTTTTCCAGGATATATGACAATTGTCTATAGTACGCTCTTACTTCTATAAGGGCGTCAAGAAACTCGCGGTTAAGCCTTTTTTCATATATATCCTGTGAAGCGACTGCCAACCCGCTAGGAAAAGTTATGCCTCTATAATTGTCTTCTATATGGGTCAACTCGTGTTCAATCGTGGTTAAGAATTCGATTTCTGAATGGATATGCGTGCCAGACCAAGCCGGTGGATAAACAACTATCGGATGGGGGATTGCGCTTCCAAAGATATTATAAACTGACCTGCTCGTTATACCAAGAGCAGAAACATCAACAACAAAGGACCTTGTCACATTAACGCCCATTAAGTCCCCCCTCAAGACGTTAGTTTCATGTTGCCTTAACTGTTGGTTTACAAATTCATCAATTGACTCTTCAAAATTCACACCTGCCCTGTGCGCCATATTCCTGTAAACGGCAACAAGTTTATTACTTTCCTCGGGATAGAGAAAAAGTCCACCAAGAACACCACTATTGTATGCACTCTGTAAAACAGGATAATGCCTAACCAAGCCATCAAGGTACTGTATCCGATCATTAAGATTACTTACAGCACTTTGAAATGAAACCACCCTCGATTGAGAAGATTTATCTGTTTCCAATCTAATGCTCGGCGCTAACAGGACCATAATCCCGATAGCAGCAGCTTTCAGGAAGTTTCTTCCGGTGGCAGTTTGTCTTCTCTGATTCATGCTTAAAAGTGAGGGGCGTTACTTTATAAATATTTTGTCATTTACCACTTAATAGTTATATTACTGGCGTATCCGGGGTTAAAAGCCTGCAACATTTCCTGTTTCCACGCCCAAACCCGAAACCCCCGAATTCTTGGTTTTCAGGCGCTGAAACGGCTGTTTCCAAAGCAAAAAGTATTTAAACCCGCTCTCCGTCTTTTTATGCAGTAGTTCTCGTCGGAGATTTTATGATGGTGGGGATTTGAGGATGGCGGATTCAAAAGCAGATGCAAAATCTGCATACGATTCAAGCGCAATACAGGTTTTGTCTGGTTTGGATGCTGTGAGGAAAAGGCCAAGCATGTACATAGGCAACACCTCTTTCAGGGGGCTTCACCAGCTTGTTTATGAGGTTGTTGACAACAGCGTTGACGAGGCGGTTGCAGGCGCATGCAAAAACATCAGGGTTGCTATCCACAGGGACAATTCTGTTACGGTTGTTGATGACGGGAGAGGGATTCCTGTTGACATTATGCCCAAGTTCAACAAGTCTGCCATGGAGATTGTGATGACCAAGCTGCATGCAGGCGGCAAGTTTGACAAGAAGGCGTACAAGGTGAGCGGCGGCTTGCACGGCGTTGGCGTTTCTGTTGTGAATGCGCTTTCTGAGAGGATGTCTGTTGACGTGAAGCGTGACGGCAAAGTGTATAGCCAGAGCTATGTGCGCGGCAATCCGGAGGCAGATGTTGCTGTAACAGGTGATTCTTCAGAGACAGGAACCACAGTTACCTTTTTTCCTGACAGGGAGCTTTTTGACAGCATTGAGCTGAGTTTTGAAACACTCTCCAGCCGTCTGAGGGAGCTTGCATTTCTCAACAAGGGTCTGAGGATAACCATTGCGGATGAAAGGTCTGATAAGCAGCACGAGTTCTGCTATGAGGGCGGAATAAAATCTTTTGTGGAGCATTTGAACCAGAACAAGGCTGTTCTGCACAGCCTGATATACATCTTCAGGGAGAAGGATAATGCGCAGGTGGAGCTTGCAATGCAGTATAATGACAGCTATGTTGAGAACATTTTCTCCTTTGCGAACAACATAAACACTGTTGAGGGCGGCAGCCATCTTTCCGGCTTCAAGACAGCGCTTACAAGGACTCTTAATTCCTATATTGAGAAGAACAAGCTGGGTGACGAGCGGCTTTCAAGCGAGGATGTAAGGGAAGGGCTTGCTGCCGTTGTTTCTGTGAAGCTGCCTGAGCCTCAGTTTGAGGGGCAGACCAAGACGCGGCTTGGGAATTCTGAAATAAAGGGCATTGTTGATTCTGTCATTAGTTCGGAGCTTTCTTCCTTCTTTGAGGAAAACCCGAGGGTTGCAAGGGTGATTCTGGACAAATGCCTCAATGCTGCCAAGGCAAGGGATGCTGCAAGGAAGGCAAGGGAGCTTGTGAGGAGGAAGAACGCCCTTGAAAGCAGCTCATTGCCCGGCAAGCTTGCTGACTGCTCAAGCCGCGAGCCTGAGAAGAGCGAGCTGTTCATTGTTGAGGGCGATTCGGCTGGAGGCTCGGCAAAGCAGGGCCGTAATCGTGAGTTTCAGGCAATACTGCCTCTCAGGGGAAAGATTCTGAATGTTGAGAAGGCGAGGATTAACAAGATTCTTGCTAATGAGGAGCTTACAAACCTTGTGACAGCAATAGGCACTGGCATTGGTGATGTGTTTGACATAAAAAAGGCGCGCTACCATAAGCTGGTTCTGATGACTGATGCGGATGTTGACGGCTCGCATATCAGGACTTTGCTCCTCACCTTCTTTTTCAGGTATATGAGGCCCCTGATAGAAGCAGGGTATGTCTATATTGCCCAGCCTCCGCTTTACAAGCTCAGCAGGGGAAAAAATGACAATTACTTTTACAGTGATGAGCAGCTCGCAGAGGCATTGAAGGGCTTTAGCATGGAGGAAAGCAATTCAAATGTTCAGCGCTACAAGGGATTGGGCGAGATGAATCCCGGGCAGCTGTGGGAAACCACTATGGATCCGGAAACCAGGACTCTGATAAAGGTGAGCATGGAGGATGCTGTTGAGGCGGATAAAATCTTCACGATTCTCATGGGCTCTGAGGTTGAGCCAAGGCGCGAGTTCATAGAACGGAACGCAAGGCTTGTCAGGAATCTGGATGTGTGAAAAGTTAAAACTAGTTCCTGTGATACAGAGATCTCGCCAACCCTTCTAGAACAGGATTATCAGGAAGCGAGTCTGGTTTTACTCCAACAAAGGATAAGCTGTATATTATGCCTATCCTTTCGGGATCAGGTTTCGGCGTGAAAGTTGATCCTGTAGTGCCTCTTTCCGATCCCCTGTTTATGCTTACCCTCGCAGCCTCGCCACTACGCGCTGGTGCTTTAGGAGTAGTTGGCCCGAACCCTAACGAGTAAAAGCCAGAACCGCCCCCTCTAGTATTTTGTCCCGTTTCAAAGTCAGCACCTGCCATATATAGGTGCGGCTCAAGCGGACGTCTGAATTCATCAGGAGACGTAAGCATAGGCCGTTTAGATTGTGTTGCTGGTGCCTGATAAGGACTATGTGACGGTTCAGTGCCGGGTTCTTGATTGCCAGAAGCAGACCCGCCTTTTTGGCTAACCATATTAGAGCCCCTGTTGATTTGTTCGATTAAACTTTGCATATCTGCTGGATCAATGCCTCGGTTTACACGCATAATTGGCAAGGCTATTAAAATCATCCGGGACGCTGTATCTGGCTCCATAAGTCTTCTTAATGCAGTCATATTCGGAAAATATGTCGCATCAAACCCATAGTGTTTGCCACCTTTGTAGTCATATATTCTGACAGTTGCGCCACTTGGGACATGCATCCCTAACTTCCCAAAACTCTCTTGTACAATGTAGCGGAATGCATAATCTCCAGAAGAGCCTGCCCTCGCAACAGGATTGAATTCTGTCTTGAATTCGCCGTCAGAAGACATAGGAAGAAAAACTACTGCCTCGACAACCGGGGTTGTACCAGGTAATTTATAGCCCTGCTCTACGTAGCTACCTATTAAAGCTTCTAAACTGAACGGCTCCTGTAACAACTCATCCTGCTCCTTTTCTACACCTCTTAACCGCTTTATCTCATACTTTCCTATGCCAGCTAAAGAAAGAGGTCTTACATCCCTTAGAAGAATAGGGACATAGTAGGGCCTGCTCACGGTTTTGTCGCCGTCCATTGCAACAGCTTCAACGCCGAGACTTGATAAGTCTGTGCCTGCGGACACAAATATGGCGCGTGGAGAGTATTGTGAAAGTGGATCAGTTGTAACATCAGCCCAGCGAAGACCGGCAGGATTCAGCCTTAGAACTTCATAGAGCCCCCTTAATGAACGGATAAACGCTGTGTGTGCAGCATTGCCGGCAAACGCTGCTTCAACCTCTGGCTGAGGTATTGTTTTTCTGTCCTGAACCATTTTTGGCAGAGAACGGTTTTTCAAATATAAATTTATCGCTTTCCTCTTAGTTCATGGGTTAGTTCTATAACTTCTTCTGTTGAGTAGTGCCTTATTTGCTGCATTTTGTCGCCTTTCCTGAACATTTCTTCCATAGAGTAAATTTTTTGCTTTCCAGTCATATTAACGGCTGACACCAACAAATATATAAAGAATCGTTTTTTTCCCGTTCTTCATGGCAGCGCAGAAGCAGGTGCTTAAGGCGGTTAAGAAGAACTGGCATAGTATTCTTGCGCCTGAGAGCTTTGGGAAGGAGGTTATTGGGGAGAGTCTTGTTGCTTCTGCCTCTGACCTTGTGGGAAGGATTGTTACTGTTAACCTTGCGTCGCTTACCAATGACATAAGGCAGCAGCACATAAATCTTAAGTTCAGGGTTGTTGCTGTTGAGGGCGACGCCGCAATTACTGAGCTTCTGTGCTTTGAGGTTATGTCTGCCGCGCTTAAGCGCCTTATGCGCCGTGGTGTTGACAGGGTTGATGCCTCCTTTGTTGCAGAGACTGCTGACGGGAAAAAGGTCAGGATTAAGCCTTTTATTCTTACAAAGGCTTATGCCCGCGGAACGATTCTGCGGCTTTTGAGGAAGTCGCTGGTGGAGTTCGTTTCAGCTGAGGCAAAAAAGGTGGGCTTTGATGAGTTTGTCAAGTCGCTTATTTCCAACAAGCTTCAGATGGACATAAAATCTGCCTTGAAGAAGATTTATCCTGTCAAATCTTCTGAGATAAGGTATTTCGGGCTTGAATAAGCTTTGTCTAATTTTTGTGCTATTTTTAAGTAGTTAAAAAGCTTTATAAGCCCTTGCAGTCCTAATAAACTGGTTAGCTGTCGCTATAAGGTTGTTTTTGACAAAATGGTGATACAAGTAAAATGCCTATAAAGCCGAGGAAGATAACGACTTCAGCAGACCTTCTGATGAGCCTGCTGCGTGACGTGAAGGAGATTTCAGTTGATGAGGCTGCAAAGACTCTCGGTGTTCCTGCGGCAACTGTTGAGAACTGGGCAACTTTTCTTGAGGAGGAAAGGGCGCTTTCAATAAAGTACAAGTTCACGACTCCTTACCTTGTTTATGGCCAGGTTTCTGCTTCGAAAAAGCCAAGTGAGCATTTTGAGGAGCGCCTTCTGGAGGAAGAAGGGAGAGAGGAAGGCAAAGAGGATGTAAAGGAGTCTCTTAAGAAGGCTGGTGAGCTTGCTGATAAGGCTGCACATGAGGCAAGGAAGGGCGATTTCAGCCTTGTCAAGCAGACTATTCCGAGTCTTCTTTCAAAGGCGCGCTCTTTTAAGGAAAGGATTCCTTTTGAGCCTGCGGCAAAGGTTGGCTTTGAGAGGAGGCTTAATGAGATGGAGCTTTTGCTGCAGAAGGCAAACTACCATGTTGACACAGGAAAGTTTGACCTTGCCAGCGGTCTTTATTCATCAATCCAGTCAGGCATAAAGGAGCTGCTGTCCAGCATGGAGGCTGCGCACAGGGCTGTTGAAAGCGAGCAGGAGAAGGAAAAGCTGACAGATATGCGGCAGATTCTTGAAAAGGCTTATGTGCTGATGAAGGAGGGCAGGCTTGACGATGCTAAATCCCTTTATGAGAGGCTTAGGCAGGGCTATTACGGGTTGCCGCGGGAGTTTATGGAGAGGAAGGTGGAGATGGAGAAGAACCTTGTGAAGCTGAATAAGGATTTGTCAGCAACGCTTGACAGGCAGGCAATAGAGCTGATGAAGGAAGGTGAGAAAAGGATAGCTGCTCTTGTCAGTGTGTGCAGGGATAGCATGTCAAAGTCTGATTTCGCCAGGGCAGAAGGGGTTTATTATGAAATAAAGAGGACTTTTGAAAATCTGCCTTCAGGGTTTGACAGCCGCAAAAAGGGGCTTGAGGCTGGTATATTAAGGCTGTTTGAGCTGATATCGGTGAAGCGCAGGAATATGCTGACAGGCATGTTTAGCGCAAAGGCAGGAGAGCTTGTTTCCCTTATTAAGGCAATAAATTATAGCCTTAAGGCAGGAAAGCTTGATGAAGCAGTTCTGCACTATAATGAAGCCAAGAAGGCCTATGCGTCTTTGCCGGAGGGCTTTGTTAATGAGAAGTTAAAGCTTCAGGAGCAGATAATGCCTATTTATCATGATTTGGCCAGTGCTTATGCAGAGCTGTCTTCAAGGAAGATGGACGATGGCTCAAGGAGGATACTGGAGCTCCTGGCTGGGATGAAGGCGCATATTGACTCAGGAGCTTCTGCACTCGCATATGAGGCTTATGAGTCTGTCAAGTCTGCGTTCAGGTCTCTCCCGCCGGGGTTTGTGGCTGAGAAGGTTGACCTGCAGAACAGGACAATTTCTGTTTATGAGTATTTGCTTTCAAAGTCTGGCGACAGCCTGAACCGTGATGTTAAGGCGAAGGCAGCTGCCATTGGAAGGATGCTTGACGAGGCAAACGCTTATCTGAGGCAGGGCAAGCCAGAGCTTGCAGAGGAGGTGTATTCTGAAATAGTCAGCCTGTACAGCGCCTTGCCTGCTGGCTTTGCTTATGAGAAGTCAGCTCTCAGGGAAAGGATACTCAACCTTTACAGGGAAATAATGCTTGGCATGGATGTTTCGCTCCTCAGGACTACAACTCCTGACGTGAACAGGATGTATCATGACATACTGAAGCTGCTTGTCCAGTTATGGCGCAACTTGGAGAAGAGGGAGTTTGAGCTGCTTGAGCACACTTACCATAAGATAAGGAAAATATTTAATGAGCTGCCGCTTGGCTTTGTTCAGGAAAAGTTCAAGCTCCGGGACAATGTTGCAAAGATGGCTGAGAAAGTGGACTTTTACAGGAAAATTATGGCTGCCGAGAAAGCAGCTCAGGAAAGAAGTTATGAGCTCAGGTCGTTGCTTTCAGAAGCCTTGAGGTTTGGGGAAAGGCTGGCAAATGATCCTGACTCAAAGCCGCTGCTGGAGTTCTTTGAGCAGAAAAAGCAGTTCCTCATGAATGAGCTTGCAAGGGTTGAAAACAATGCTCAGGCTTCAAGGCGGGCAATTGGCATCATGGCTGCTGACGCATCTGGTATCTCTGCTGCATCAGCGCCATTAACTGCAACTCCTGTGGTTGCAAGTGCTTCCGAATCAGTTGTTAAGGCAGATTCTCAATCCGCAGTTCAATCCACTGCCCATAAGTCTCAAGTTGCCGATGCTGCCCAGGCTTTTCAGGTTCCTGATGAGATTTATAAGAAAATATCCAGGCTGCGCGAGTCAGTCAGGCCTGCTGTGAAGATGCCGATGCTGCAAGGGTAGGTGAAGTAAAAGGAAAATGGCTGAGGAAAACATTCAGGTAATGGATTCGTACAAGCTTTCTATAGGCGGCGTTATTGTGGATGTGCACATATACATGGAGGATGAGGATGTCGTGCCAACGTACAACATCTCAATCCTTAACATAAGTGAGACAACAAACATAATCCTGAACAAGCTGAGGGAGGAGTTTGTTTCAAGGATTAACATAGGCACGAAGGAGTTCAGCGAGGAAACAGTTGAGGACATAAAGGATCGCTTTAAGGATGAGATCATGGTCCTCATACGGAAGTATTTCCCGAACATAGACGAGATGACTGCGGATTTGCTTATGAACCACGTTATCCAGCAGAACATAGGGCTTGGGAATCTTGAGATTCTTCTGAGGGATAAGAACCTTGAGGAGATTGTTGTCAACAATTCGCAGGAGCCAGTGTGGGTTTTTCACCGCAAGTTTGGCTGGCTCAGGACGAATGTCGTTATTTCAAAAGAAACCAAAATAAGGCACTATGCTACGATGATAGGCAGGGATGTGGGAAAGGAAATCACGCTTTTGAAGCCGCTTATGGATGCGTCGCTTGCCACAGGAGACAGGGTAAACTCAACTCTGGCGCCAATATCAACAAAGGGCAACACCATAACCATCAGGAAGTTTTCGGAGAAGCCGTGGTCAATTACGGACTTCATAAACGGAAGAACGATGTCTTACGAGGCAGCTTCTCTGGTGTGGCTTGGCATTCAGAATGAGCTTTCAATGATTATCGCAGGGGGCACTGGCTCCGGGAAAACAAGCGCGCTTAACGCCATAGCAAACTTTTTCCCGCCGAACCAGAGGATTATATCAATTGAGGATACCCGTGAGCTTACATTGCCTAACACGCTTCACTGGGTTCCTATGGAGACAAGGCTTCCAAACCCGGAAGGCAAGGGCGAAATCACGATGCTTGATCTTGTCGTCAATTCCCTGAGGATGAGGCCTGACCGCATAATCGTGGGTGAAATCAGGAGGCAGCGCGCTTTTGGGCGCAATTTCAATGATGCTTGTGCAGAACAGGAACAGGCGCACAGGCCTTCGCAGGACCTTGCAGATAGCAGAGGTTACTGAAGGAGGCGATGCCAGCGTGCTTATGCAGTTTGACATACAGCATGACAGCCTTGCAAAAGTTAACGAGCCCAGAAGGATTTATGAGACGCTTGGCCTTTATACAGGGATGAGCGCTTCCGACATAGCCCGCGACCTTGACGAGAAGGTGAGGATTCTGAAGTGGTTTGTGAAGAACAACATTTCCGATGTGCACCAGATAGGCGTGTTTGTGGCGAAGAATTACGCCGGCAAGTTTAAAGTGTAGGGACTGCTTATAGGTGGTAGAGATTGACCTGGTTAAGCTGATAATAAGGGCGAATCCCCGGCTTAAGAGAATGCTGCGGATGGCTCATGTTCCAAGGACTCCTGAGCAGTTTGTGAAGCGCAGCCTGATGCTTGCCCTTTACATCTCTCTGGGGCTTTCTGCGCTTTCATTTTTCCTTTTTGCAAGGGCTCTCGGCGTGAGGGTTGTGCTTGTTGTCTTTGCCGTCTTTGCAGTCTCCATGTTTTTCGCCACGGCTTTCATAATGAGGACTCCTCAGGGCGCAATCAGGAGAAGGGAGAAGGAGATAAACAGGGAGGTGCTTTTCGCAGGCCGCTATCTGCTGGTTAAGATGGAGTCAGGCAGCCCTCTTTTCAATTCGCTGATAGACGCATCAAGGAGCTTCAGCGCAAGCTCAAAGTATTTCAGGGAGGTTGTTGATGACATAAACACAGGCACGCCGATAGAGGCTGCGCTGGAGAATGCCCGGGAATACAACGCGTCAGAGAAGTTCAAGAAGGTCATCTGGCAGATCCTCACCGCGCTTAAGACAGGCACTGACGTTACTGGGGCTCTCAGGAGCACGCTTCGCACAATCGCCAGGGAGCAGATGATAGAGATAAAGGAGTACGGGAAGAAGCTTAATTCGCTGATGCTTTTCTACATGGTCATTGCCTGCATACTTCCTTCTCTCGGCGTTGCGCTGTTCATAATCTTTGCCAGCTTTTTTGACCTTAGCATAAGCACCGCGCATTTATTTGCAGCCCTGTTCGGGCTTTTTGTCATCCAGCTGTCGTTCATAATAATGATCAGGGCCGCAAGGCCTACAATTGAGCTGTGAAAATGGACCTGAAGATAATCTTTCTGGAGGAGTTTGGAAAGGCGTTTGTGCCCAAAAGGATAAGGCCCGGGCTGAGGAAGCATTTCCTTAAGGCGGGCATAACAGAAGTCCCTTACAGGCTGTTCGGCGGCATGTTTTACCTCAGCCTGCTGGCGACGTTTGCGATTTATTTCCTTAAGGTTTATCCGCTTTTCTTTAAGCAGGATTCCGGGGCTATTATATTTGCGTATACTGCAGCTACATGGGTGGTTCTTCCTCTTCTTTTTTCAACATTCCTTGCTCTGGCGTTCTATTTTTACCTTGACCTCAGGATTTACAGCCGCACAAAGAGGATGGAGGATGTGCTGCCTGACTTCCTCAGGTTCGTGTCGGAAAACCTGAAGGGCGGCATGAGCTTTGAGAAGGCGCTCTGGTCGTCAATAAGGCCTGAGTTTGACGTGCTTGCGAATGAGGTAAGGCTGGCTGCGAAGAAGGTGATGACCGGGCAGGATGTTGAGGAGGCTCTGCACGAGTTTACTGACAAGTATGATTCGCCCATGCTGAAGCGGTCGTTTGAGCTGGTGCTTGAGGGGATGAAGGGTGGTGGCAGGATAGCTGACATAATTGACAGGACGATTGAGGACATTGAGGAGCTGAGGGAGCTCAAGTCAGAGATGCGCGCGACAAACCTGTCATACGTGATATTTGTCAGCTTTGTGGTTATCATAGTCGCGCCTGCGCTCTTCACGCTTTCGTTCCAGTTCCTTCTCGTGCTTAAGGGAATTTCTGCAAAGCTTGGAGCAACATCTGTCCAGCAGACTGCAATCTCACTGCCTATAAGCTTTGGCAAGGTTTCCATTAACCCGGAAATCTTCAGGCAGTTCTCCCAGTATGCCCTTGCCGTTATTTCAGGCTTCTCGGCAATAATAGTGTCAATAATAAACAGGGGAAACATGAAGGGCGGAGTGCGCCTTATTCCTATTTACATTGCCTGTTCTCTTATAGCCTACAATGTGTTCATGCTCATAGCCACAGGCATTTTCGGGAGGATATTTGTGTGAGAGCTTTGCGGGGGGCTTTTCCGGAATTATCGCGCAAATCTTACATTTGCGGTGCATGATTTCCGCTTTGTAATGCGATTTTTCGGAAAATTTTCGGATGTTTTGTAAACTCTGCTGATTATCCGGAAAATTTTCGGTTTTTTCTGGGAAAGCTTTATTAATATGCTCTGCCAACTAGATTTTATGCTAAAGCAAAGACTATCCCAAGATGGCGAGGCGCTTTATAACCTTAGGAATTATGTTCTTCATATTAAGGGAACTGGAAAAACAAGAATAAGCCTTGCGGATATAACAAAAAGATTCAGCTACCCTATAGACCAAATAGAGCGTGTTATGGACAGGCTATGCGATGATGGCATTGTAAAAGAGGCTAAATTATGACGCGAACCATAACTGTGCCTGTTAAAGAGGCAAATGGCGAGCTGTGGCTGGTTCTTAACCGGAGAGGGCTTTTTAGGGCTGTGAGAATTGATAAAAGGAAAAAACAGGTTCTGGACTGGGATGGGCATCATTGTGATGAAGCCTTGGCTGATGGCAGTGTCAGGTATTGTCCGAGAGGTCTTTGGGACGTAATTGTGTGAATAGTTAAAAATTTAAACAAGCTGTTTTTCCGCTTATTCATGGCGGCAGACTTGCTTAAGGAGTTTCTTGAAAGGAAAGTCTCTGATGCGGCTCCTGAGAAGCAGACACCCGGCACTTGCGCAATCTTCTGCAGCGACTCAAGGATTGATTCCTCAGCATTCGCTTCTGAGCCAATCAATAATTTGTTTCCCCCGCGAAACATAGGAAACCAGGTTTTTGGCTTAATGGGCTCTGCCAGCTATCCAATAGGGCATCTGCATTCTGTACGGCTGATGGCGGTTGTCGGGCATATTGGCTGCGGCGCTGTTGCTGCTGCATACAAAATGTCCAGAGAGCTCAATCCGCAGTTCAGTCCCCGGAGCATTGAGGCGGCTGTTCAAAGGACTTATGAGAGGCTTAGGGGCAAAAGAAGGCAACTGGTGTATACGGCTTCGGAGGAAGCGGTAAGGGATGAGCTTGCTCCAATGGCTCAGTTCTTTGCAAACGCTGCAAATGTTATCGGCATGGACGAGGAACCATACCTTCCAAAGCATGCAGAGGCAAACGTAAATCTTCAGGTTGCTGCGCTGCTTCATCTGGACAGGGTGAGGGAAAAAGTCGGCAAAGGCGAGCTTATTGTTGCAGGAGCCGTTTACGATTTCCTTGGAAAGTACGGTCCTGCCGGGAGCACTTACCTTGTTAATGTTAATGGAAAGCCGGCTGTGCAGCACGAGCTGGCGCAGATTCCTGAGATAAGAGGCTGCGTAAAATCTTTCTTATAGAGGACTTTGAATAATCCCCATTTACTTCAAGATTCAAAGTCCTTCTTAGAGAGGTTTGATATACTTCGTGGGTTATTCAAACCTCTCTATAGAAGAAAATATGAAAATGAGTGCCGCTGAGGGGCTTTGAACCCCCGACCTCAACATACGCACAAGGCTGCCTTTTGCATAAGGTTCTCCTTGATGCATTCTACGTGACCCAGTCAGCGAGTCAGTCATAGGCGTTAAGCCTCAGAGCTCAAAGGATTTATGAGCGTAGCGCTCTGACCAGGCTGAGCTACAGCGGCACAAAGCACAGCAGTAAAGCGGCATTTTATAAAAGTTGTGAAAAACTTTCAAGGTTTTGCATAAGTCAATACAGCCGCCATGAATAATGAGATAATCAGGAACAGGGCTGCGAGTAATATCGCCGCAATTGTTTCCCAGAAAATGAACCAGAACTTCACGCGGCTTTTTATTTTGTCATCCCTGAATTCCAGCTCCTTGAGCTCTATGTGCTGTGTTACGCCCCTGAAGAACCATCCTGTTGCCTGGGATGGCTTCTTGTACAGCCCTTCAAGTTTTTTCCATGCAAAGTACAGGTTTCCGAATATTGGGAACGCGCTTTCATAATTCAGGAATATGAATCCTGTCCTGTCCCTGTACATCATGTCTTCGCCGAATATGTAGCCTGGAACTCCTCTTCCGAATACTATCCCGCTGAGCCTGACCGGCTTGCCGCGGACAGGGCTGGCATAGATGTCTGCCATGGCGTCTATTATCTGCATCTGCTGGAATCCTGCGCCTGAGAACTTGTAGCCTGTCTTGATGACAATGAGCGCAATCAGAACAGCCAGGTAAGACAGTGTGACCATAAATGCAAGCGGGTAAAGTGCGCTTTTTGGGATGAACACTCCTAAAAACAGCGTAATAGTGAGCATTATTATTCCTGAAATGATGAATGAGTTTTGGATCAGGATATCCGTGAAGAAGCCCCTCCACATCCTGCTCTTGTCAACTTCTCCTGTTTCAGCAGAAAGGCTGAACAGCGGCTTTTTCGACTGTTCGGCAAGCTTTTTGAGCCTTTTGCCTGTCAACGGGTGCGTTGATGACAGCTCCATGAGCATTGCCCACGGATTGACAAGGTCAAACAGGAACGCCTTTTTCAGCTTGTCCAGCTGCCCTTCTGAATTCAGGTATATGAGGCCGAGGCTGTAAGCCCTTTTTGGGTCAATGAGCCCCATTGCCCGTGTCTGGTTGAGAAGGTGCGCTGTCTTGTCTGTGTCCTCAACAGCCGCTATTCCGTAAGCTATCTTTATCAGCGCGGCGCTCAGGACGTTGGGGTCTGTTTTTTCCGCTGCGAACTGGTCTGCATAGTATTCCCTCGCCCTGCTCAGGAACAGAAGGGCATACGTTCCTATCCAGTAAAAGAAGTATGAAACCAGCCCTATGGCGAGCAGGTATATTCCCCGCCTGTCGTCGCCTTTCTTCCTGCCGCCTGCGAGGAAGCGGAAGATGACGTAGAACAGCTGGACGATTGTGGATGCAATCGTCATGATTATGAAGTCCCTGTGCACTATGTGCCCCAGTTCATGGGCAAGGACTGATTCAACTTCCGGCTCGCTGAGGAACTTCCACATGCCTCTTGTAAGGACTATCCTTGCGTTGAAGGATGCGGAGCCGTATGAGAACGCCGTCGGGTTGTCATCCTCTATTATGCCTATGCCCGGAAACCTTATTTTTTTCTCGTCGCATAGCTTCTTGAGGAACCGTGCCCATTCTTCCTTTTGCAGCTCTTCGTACTTGTAGAACCTCACTTTGTAGAACCACTTGAAGAAGAGTGTCTGGAAGAATGGCCCGAACAGCCACAGCAGCAGATTCATCAGTATAATTGCGGCTATTATGAAATGCATGGAGAAGCTGTGCGTGGCTATTGTTGCTGCTGCCAGGATTATCCCCAGAAACAGGGAGAGAAGCGACATGGTTGCTATCGATGCCGCTTGGACTTTTATTGCCTCTTTTATTGCCATTGTGTTATGTTCACCAGCTCAGTAATGAATCCGCTCAAAACATCCTCGCGCCCAGAGGCACTTCCCTGTCCGGCTTTATCAGCACCACGTTCCCGTCCTTGTCAGCTACTCCAAGCGTAAGGACTTCTGACATGAACTTTCCTATCTGCTTTGGCGGGAAGTTCACAACACCCAAAACCCGTCTTCCAATAAGCTCCTCTTTTTTGTAGAGCCTTGTTATCTGTACGCTTGACTGCCTTATGCCTATCTCGCTGCCAAAGTCTATTTTCAGTTTGTATGATGGCTTCTTTGCCTCAGGATAGTCTTCAGCAGCAATTATTTTCCCAACCCTCACATCAACTTTGAGAAAATCGTCAAAGGTTATTGCCATCTGCTTGTTTCCCCATTATTGCCATATTACTGTTCTGCCCTGTCATCGCCGCCATCGCCGTCAAGGGCGCTTCTTATCTTCTCTGCATACTCGTCCCTTTCTCCTTCCTCGTATTTTCCCTGAGGCCAGTGCCTCAGCCCGTCTCCTTCGTGCCTTGGTATTATGTGGAAGTGGGCGTGAGGAACCGTTTGCCCTGCCACGTCGTGCATGCTAAGAGTAAGGTTTATTCCTCCTGCTCCTGTCGCCCTCATCACAGCCATGGCGATGCTTTTTACTGAAACGATTACTTCCTGCAGCAGGATGTCAGGCACGTCTGTGATTGTTTCGTGGTGCTCTTTGGGTATAACAAGCGTGTGCCCTTTCTTTATCGGCGCTATGTCCAGAAAAGCAAGCACGTTCTCGTCCTCGTACACTTTTGAGGACGGTATCTCTCCCCTTCCTATTTTGCAGAACACGCATCCTTCCATAAATTGCGTGTGGAAGACGGAAATTTAAAAATGTTGTTGTTTAGTTTGCTCTGGGATTGGAACTGAACCATCAGGAGCATTTATTATTATCATCGTCTAGGGAGACTGCAGTGATTGTTCCCGAGCCTTCGTCAAATTTGTAGTGTGCCGCCAGTGAGCTGGCAGGAATCGTTGTTGCGTTTGTCTGGTTCTGGATAGCTGTTGTGGTCGTAGGCGTGCCGGAGTATTCCCTGTAGATTTCATCTGCTGTCAAAGCACGGCTGTAGATTTTCACTTCGTCAATGATGCCATTGAAATAGTTAGCACTATAAGGTGCATTGCCGCCGATATAAAGATTTGTCGTTCCGAGATTAGGGGTTGATGTGCCTGTGCCGGAATTATCTAATTGCCCATTTACGTATATTCTTAATGTCTTGGCAGAAGAGTTATAAGTTATTGCAAGGTGATACCATTGGTTCTCAATCCAGTTGGATTTTGCAGTTGAAACATCAGGAAAGGCACTACCAGTCCATAAATAAGCCCGGATAACTCCGGTTGGCAATATATCCCCCATAGCGTCAATTCCCTCGGCACCGGGGTTTCCGCCAAACCCTGCTAAGAGTTTATGGTCGCCGGAAGAAATCCAGTTGTTGCTGATGTTTACATTAGGCATAAACCAATACGCTACAGAAAAACTGCCGACAGGCTCATTAAATGAAGCCATTCTGACATAATCATCCGTCCCGTCAAAACTCAGTGCCGAGCCGTATTTCCCGGTTACCCATGCAGGTCCGTTGACTAGCGTGCCGGTATTGAAGCAATAAAATGATGAATCAAATGCTAATTCAACTAGGTTTATCTTCACAGCTTTTTCCCTTGTCTCGTCGCCTATGCTTTCGCAAAAATTGTAATCCGCATCTTTGTTTGTTACATCTATAAGAAGCACTTCATCATAGTTTTTGGTATTCGACCTACTGCCATAATAATCGTAATAATAGTAGCTTGGTGTTAGGAGCAGCTGCACAGTTTTTGAATCGCCTGGAGTCACTTCCACCCTCTCTGAGGCAGTAGATGAGTCTTGATAGTACATCCTGCCGTAGCTTTCTGCAGCAGCGATGCTGCCGAGCGAAAAGGGCGAGGACTTCTTCACTGATTCACCATAGGAAAGTCCTATTGACGTGCCTTTTTGCTTGCCGCTAGGGTCATACAGGCAGCCCTTGAGCCTTGGTAACTCATAAGCCCTTGGAAGAAAGTAATTATTTGTTATTTTTATTTCCTGAATCACTAATCTCTCGTTGGATTGCGCCGAGGTTATCTTTCCGGTTGACAGGTTACTGATTGTTTTTGTTTCCACTTCAAACCCGGGGCCGATTGTGCTTATTATTACGAGTGCAACTATCAGTAGGAAGGCAACCGTCAAAATTATCAGTGACACCGAGAACGCACTCTTTTTCAGTGAGCCTTTTGGTTCAGAGCGCTTCACAGGCATCTAACCCCTCCGCTTAAGGTAGAACCCCAGCCCCAGCATAAGAATGGATGAGAATGCGAGCAGCATTATTATGCCATTTTTTCCTACGCTGAAAACATCAACCACATACGATACAGTGAACACGTAAATCGAAACAGATATGACGTACATGATGTGGGAAAATTTTCTGAAATTTGCGTAAAGTATTATCGCCGCTATAAGCGCAACCCAGAAGACCAGAAACCCGACAATCTGGAAAAGGACCATCACATATCCCTCTCATTCAGGAATTCCCCTGAAAAGAAGAACGCGACTACGAGAAGAGCCAGTATTGCTGTTTTTATCTCCTTTGCAAGGCTGAACACATATGAGTATGAGAAATAAGCTATGGTTGCCAGCAGAAACACTATCCCTGCTATGAAGAACAGGTGCTGCATGTTCATGTGCATTTCTTGTTCAGATAAATATATAAACTTTGTGTTCTTAAATGCGCATATGGCTGGTTTTTGGGAGAAGCTCAAGCTGATGTTTTCAAGCCCTGATAAGCTCTTTGAATCAATACGAGATGAGGGCGTTGGCTCCTCGCTTCTTTTCCCGCTTTATATATTTCTGGTGGCTATGGCGATAGGAGTGTCTGAAAGCATCTTTTTCCATTCTTCTGATCTTTTTGGTAATTTTTTTGGCATGGGCGGAAGTATGTCATATTTTATGTTTCAGGCTGTTTTTTTCCTTAGTGCCTTCTTTATCATTGCAGGAATTTTTCACGCCGTATCCTTCTTGTTGGGAGCCAGAGAAGGATCTTTGCAGACAATAAAGGTGTTTGCTTACAGTTCAGTCCCTTTTTGGATAGCGTTAGCAATTCCATTGCAACCATTAGAAATGTTTCTCGGTTACAGGCTTGGCATATTTCTGTTCCTCTTGTCAGTCCTTCTTAATCTTATCTCGCTTGGCTATTGCTCGGTGCTTGTTGTCAAGGGACTTGTAAAGCTTCAGGGCTTGTCAGTAGGAAAAGGCATAGCTGCGGTTGTAACTCTTTTTATGCTGACGATTTTGCCTTTGTTGCTGCTTCTGTTTTTGTTCATTGGGGCGATCTCAGGAGGGCCTTTGTTGTAATGCAGCTATTAATTTTGCAGTTCACAGCGGCAGAATCTTGAGCGCATCCTTTACCTTCCCCAGTCTGAGCTCTGACAGTATAACGCCTGCAACTATGAGTGTGCCGCCTATGAGTTCAGGAATTTTTGGTGTTGTCCTGAATATCATGAACGCATAGGCAAGGACTATGAACGGGTCCAGTGTCCTTATTATTGCTGCCTTTGATACGTCTGTCGTTTCAAGCGCCTTGTACCAGAATATGAAGCCTATTGCCGCGCTCAGGGTTGAGCCGATTATTATTAGCGTGAGGTTGCCTGAAGAAACTGTGCTTATGCTGCCTGTTGAGGCTGCAAAAACAAGAAGGAATGGCAGTGTGAATGTTGTTCGCATGCTTGCAAGGACAACCGGTTTTATCCTTGCCACGTATATCTTTCCTATGAATTCCTGAACTGCAATTATGAAAGCCGCGAGCAGGGCAATTAATGTGCCGAAAATCAGCAGGTTGTCTGTCTCAAAGTTTATCAGGAACGCGCCGGCTATGGCGATAATGGCTCCGATAATTTCCCGGAT